>NZ_PNCZ01000118.1:0-247 GCF_005887425.1 Pseudoalteromonas sp. S2721 | reverse complement strand
TCACTAAGTGACAAATCTCATTCCTAAGAGCAGATAAAGTTTTCGTCAAAATATAAGTCGCAATCGAGATGACTAAATAGCGTACATCTAGAGCTCACTCGCCTAGGTTATTTGCTATTTTAAAAACGCCAGCAATATTGATCATTTCATCAATAAGTGAATATTTAGCTTTGACCTGATTGGCTAATTCAACCACCTGTTTTAGCTCTGATTAGTCAGCTAAAATCGTATCAATTTATGCACTGCT
>NZ_PNCZ01000117.1:0-260 GCF_005887425.1 Pseudoalteromonas sp. S2721 | reverse complement strand
TGCATGCTCGCAACCCCAGCGCGAGTGCGCACGTCGGCACTAACAACCACCGCAGTGGTGTTAAATGGGCTTGCCTCAACTAAGGGAGCTTCACCAATAAGGTTGATTTCATGTAAATTGACGTCGCTTTGAGTTAGCAGAGTACGCGAGATACCCGTTTTGTAAACGTCATCCACCTTTGCTTTAGCGACTTTGTTTTCGTCTTTATGCAGCTGAATTAGGCCGTTTTAATCTGCAAGAAATACAAAACCCGTTTCTTC
>NZ_PNCZ01000116.1:0-249 GCF_005887425.1 Pseudoalteromonas sp. S2721 | reverse complement strand
AAGGAAGTTTAAGTTACACATAATAGATCCCGTGGCATTGACTCTGGTGACGAAAGGACCTAAAGCTCAGTAACGATTGGCGATGGTCATTACCATGATATTGTTTTATATAAACTTAATGTGGGTGTCGGCTTTGCTATTTTTCCTGGCCCGGGTTAAAGAGATACCACATGTACAGGTGAACCAACGAAAAAAGTACCTGATTTAATAGACTTTATTAATCCCACCAAATTTGTTAATTCAGTAAAC
>NZ_PNCZ01000115.1:0-335 GCF_005887425.1 Pseudoalteromonas sp. S2721 | reverse complement strand
AATCGATTATTGAGCCGCTAAAACGTACCATGTTGATGGCAGGGAGCTTGAATGACCACAAGCCATGCAAAACGATACCTTTTTTGATATAGATTCAAATTCAAAAATTTTTGCCCCTAACTTTGCGCTGATGAAGCTTGCCAGCGAAGGAATACTCGACGTTGAAAAACCTCTGTTCTATTACCTACCAGAATTTAGAGGCGGCTGCCGTGAACAGCGTTTAGTAAAAGATTTACTACCCCATAGTGCGGGTTACCCAGCCTTGGTTTATATTCATAGTAAAGTCAATAAATTTGGTGAGCGCGTTTTTGCTCAAAACATCCACCGGACTATAA
>NZ_PNCZ01000114.1:0-351 GCF_005887425.1 Pseudoalteromonas sp. S2721 | reverse complement strand
GCTGAATATTCTATCAATATTCATCTCAGATTTTTGTTAGCGTAACTGTTCTATTCGATGCTAAATTATATGACGACGTTTGGGCGAATTCATGTTTATTTGATTCTTAGGTACTCCTTCAGTTTCTGGCGACAAAATTTCGTAAGTGTTTTGGGCTATTAATACGCCGTCTTGGTGGATCCATGAGCTGTGTGCAAAGGCATTTTCACCAACAATTTCTTTGTTTGGTTGTACTGTCATATTACAAATCTTCTCTACTTTACGCGAAGCACGGTAAATTTCTTCACTACGAATATCGGTATGCACTTTTAATTTGTCTTCACGCATCTTCACGATCATCGCCACTTCTTC
>NZ_PNCZ01000113.1:0-413 GCF_005887425.1 Pseudoalteromonas sp. S2721 | reverse complement strand
TGAATTATGGAGGGATAAAAAAATTTAATTGGTGCGAGGGACGAGGAAGGAGATAATAGATATCAGTCGTTAGAAGTCAGATTAGATTGTGCCTACGCATACTTAAATTGGAATGCTCATCCGTAGGCGTGAAATTTATTTCGCGCGATGAACATAAGAGCATCAGCTTGTAGGTTGGTTAGAGCGGAGCGAAACCCAACATTTGTAGCTATCAGATTACGAACACAAGTTTGCGAGTTAGAAAGAGTAAAGGGGAAAGAGGCGAAATTCGAGTCGTAGGAGGCGTTTTAACGCCGAAAAAAGAGTTATTAAATATCAGTCGTTAGAAGTCAGATTAGATTGTGCCTACGCATACTTAAATTAGAATGCTCATCCGTAGGCGTGAAATTTATTTCGCGCGAAATATATTTCAC
>NZ_PNCZ01000112.1:0-568 GCF_005887425.1 Pseudoalteromonas sp. S2721 | reverse complement strand
AATCTATCAGCTATCAGCTATCAGCTATCAGCTATCAGCTATCAGCTATCAGCTATCAGCTATCAGCTATCAGCTATCAGCTTCGATCTTATGCATAAGAGATGTCAACATTTTTGATAGCTCTTCCGTTTCACTCACCCAAGCTCTACCTATGGCGGCATCGATATATTTAATCTCAATTCCGATATAAATTTGCGTTCGTGTTTCTGCTATTGACGATCTTGATATATCTAAAAAACGTACCCGCTCTTTTTTGCTGACTCTCACCATACCTTCAGCGATGTTACTCGGTATTGATAAACCAGAACGTGTGAGCTGATTGCGAAAGCCAAAATCATTCAGATCAGTCGTTTCTTTGTAGATGTCAGCACTTAATCTTGCTGAACGCTTCCATACCTCTAATTTTTCAAAATTCATACTTGCATCCTTTTAAGTATAAAAACTTTATATAGGCACGAATTTTTCAGAATGCAAATTTCAAACTGACGGCTGACGGCTGACGGCTGACGGCTGACGGCTGACGGCTCAACGATATCTAACTTCTGACGACTAACCACTTCCTCTGACC
>NZ_PNCZ01000111.1:0-215 GCF_005887425.1 Pseudoalteromonas sp. S2721 | reverse complement strand
GCGAAGTATTGGTCAAATGTTGAAGAAGACTCTTGAAGAGTTGTTGCTTTCATATTAGCAACACCTTCATCTGAACCTAAGTCGATATCATTTGCTTGGTTATAAGCTAGACCTGAGTAAGATAGATAGTATTGGCCAACTGACTTATTGTCTGCTTTGTTACGGTGGTAGTAAACTTCCGAAGTAGCATTATTCCAATCAAGGAAACCACGTAA
>NZ_PNCZ01000110.1:0-618 GCF_005887425.1 Pseudoalteromonas sp. S2721 | reverse complement strand
ATTAGTTTATTAATTTTTTCGTCGCTTGTTAGAAAACATTGCGTACATCAATTCATTGCAAAATTAAAATTCAAACACTGAACTCATTAACTTAAAAAGTTACTGAATATTAAACTATTACAATATATCCCTATATTTCTATGATATGGAGTTTCAAGAAGTGAGACAAGGTATTCCTTCCAATTCGCAAAAAATAGGAGGATCTTTTAAGGAAATTGAACCGCATTGATAACACAGCAAAATTTCGTTATTAGGTTGCTTATAATACTCTACAGCTGCATCAATGCAGATGCCTAAGGCTTATTTATTGCAAATTAGAATCACTTATTTAACTGGTTAGCAAACTGGCCAACCGCATCAACAACTTGCTGTGCTCCATGTTGAATATCTTCCATTACTTGTCCTGATTCATTCGACAAAGCAAGACCTTGCTCTGCTTTGACTTTCCCTTGTTCTATAACCTTTACTGTATTTTGAGTTAATGATTGATTTCGCTGAACAACTTCCACAATCTCTTCAGTTGCTTTAGATGTCCGAGATGCTAATTGCCTAACCTCATCTGCCACCACCGCACAACCACGGCCTTGCTCCCCTGCACGAGCTGCTTCAATTGCAGCG
>NZ_PNCZ01000011.1:0-56947 GCF_005887425.1 Pseudoalteromonas sp. S2721 | reverse complement strand
TCAGAATGCAAATTTCAAACTGACGGCTGACGGCTGACGGCTGACGGCTGACGGCTGACGGCTCAACGATATCTAACTTCTGACGACTAACCACTTCCTCTGACCACTAACCCCTTCTTCTGAAATTAAATCAATAACAAAATCAGAATCGTACAAAAAACAACCTAATTTATTCGAGTTTATTGTTTACTTTACGCTAGAAATCGCTAGAATACGCCGGCTTAAATATATTCGTTCTTTTACAACCCAAAGGTAATGCTATGCATCCAATGTTAAACATTGCGGTTCGCGCTGCGCGTAACGCAGGCAAAATTTTACTTCGCGCAAGTGAAGACTTATCAAAAGTTGATGTACAACAAAAAGGCACTAACGACTTAGTGACTAACATCGACAAAGAAGCTGAAGCCGCAATTCGTGACACTATTTTAAAATCTTACCCAGATCACACTATCGTAGGTGAAGAGCTTGGTGAGCATAAAGGTAAAGATGCAGATTACCAATGGATTGTAGACCCACTTGATGGCACAACTAACTTCATCAAGGGTATCCCTCATTTCGCAGTATCTATTGCACTTAAAGTTAAAGGTCGTTTAGATCAAGCTGTTATCTATGATCCAATCCGCGGTGAATTATTCACGGCTTCTCGTGGTCAAGGCGCACAGCTTAACAGCAAGCGTTTACGCGTAACTAAAACTAACGAGTTAGCAGGTTCTGTACTTGCAACTGGTTTCCCATTCAAACAAAAGCACCACTTAGACGCATACTCTGAAGCGTTTAAAGCACTTTTCGTGCACACTGCTGATATCCGCCGTGCAGGTTCTGCTGCATTAGATATGGCTTATGTTGCAGCGGGTCGTGTTGATGGTTTCTTTGAAATTGGCCTTAAGCCATGGGACACAGCAGCAGGCGAGCTTTTAGTTAAAGAAGCTGGCGGTATGGTTGTTGATTTCGCAGGTGGTATTAACTATAACCAAAGCGGCAACATCATTTGTGGTGCACCTAAGTTAACTCAAGCGATCATTCGTGAAATTCGCCCAGTGTTAACTGAGTCACTACTTCGCTAATAGCGGTTGTAATGTAAAAATGCAAAAAAGGAGCTAAGGCTCCTTTTTTTGTGGCTGAAAATAATCATTGTCGAGTTTTATCTCTATGACTTCACCTTCTTTAAATGGCAACTTAGCTAAGTCTTCAGCAAAGTAACTGGCAAATAATTGCTCAAATTCGCCCGAGCTTTTCATCATGTTGAGCCCTTTTAATAATACCTCAGCTAGTTCAGGCTTGTGGTTACTGACAAAAAAGTAAAATGCTGTTGGATAACTAATATAAAGGTTAGGCACTATAACCAGCTCGTCACTTTTGATTTGTTCCATTTCAGACATGACTTCAATAAACGAACGTGGAAAATAATCTACTCGCCCTCTAATCACTAAGTTAAACATCGCTTGATAATTTGCCAGTGGCCTGACTGTTAAGCCGTTTTGCGCAAGGATTTTTGTATCAGGCCAATCATGGCCTTGAATGGCACTAAACTGCGCTAAATCTTGTTTCGTTTTTACATCTTTAAAACGCGGTAGAAACGCTCGTTTAGTGAGTAATGCGCGTTTACCAATGTAGCCTTTAAACAGAGGTACTTTGACTGCTATTGCAAGGTGTTCTCGCTCGGGGCTTGTCATACTCCAAAACACATCGGCCTGCTTTTCATCGAGCATCAGCAAAGTGCGCTGTTGATGAGGGTGAACCAGAACTTCGTTGATTTCTGCTTGATAATTACTGGCGCGTAAAGCCGCTGCCAGCAATTCATGAAGGTAATAATCGCGTTTATAAAGTGGGCGTTGTTCAATCGCTAAATTGACCACATTTTTAGCTTCTGTGGTAAGGCTGTATCCTAGGCTTAGCAATACTAGGATTGCACTACATAGTCGCTTCATTGTTATTTTGTTTATTGTGTTTTTTTTAAGCTACACCCAGTTAAACAGGGACACAAGTAAAATTAAGCAAACTTAAAATTTCTTCATGAGCGGGCAGATATCGCTTCATCTTTATGGCTGCTTAAACGTACCACTGCGGGGGCTGGTCGGCTACGTTTACATACAAACAAGTGGCTACTCTGATAACGTTTGGCCTCTTTTTTCGCATCAGTTGCCAGCGCTGCGACTTGGTGGCTGTTAATACATAGCTCTAAATCAGGCTTAACTAAACCGATTGATAATGTAAGCAGTGGCACAAACTGCTTTTTACCTTCTCGATTGCTTGCCCAATAACCCCCTTGCTCAATATGTTCTGGTGTGAAAAAGGCCCGAGACTGCAGCTCAAACTTACTAATAATGTTATGGCAAACTTGCTCTGCATCATTTTTGTCAAACACCACCATAAAGTCATCACCGCCAATGTGCCCGACAAACCCTTTGCTAGTACTACAGGCCTCGACGATGACTTCAGCAAGTAATTTTATAACGCTGTCACCACTGGCATAACCGTACAGGTCATTGAATTGTTTGAAGTGGTTTAAATCAACGTATGCGAGTGAGAACGGATAATTATTACGAAGTCTCAGCTCAATTGCTTCGTTAATCGCGACATTACCCGGCAGCATAGTCAGCGGGTTGGCATGTTGTGCATGGCGGATTTTTTCTTCGGTAATGTGTTTTAAGATATTACGCAATGGCGCCAAACCTAAGTATTCACCATTTCGAGTGATCACAATATGGCGTCGAATATCAAACTCAAACTCGGTAATTTGCTGACTCACCGTATCGAGTAACTCGTTTTCGTCAACGATTAACGGCTGTTTATCCATTAAAGAAGTAACTGGCTGCTTATCATAAAGTGCATGGCCATAGGGAGCAGCAAACACTTCAGTGAGTTGATCTCGGTGTAATAAACCAACAGGAATATTGTGCTCTAATACGGCAAGACTAGTTAGCGTTTTATCTTGCTCAAAGATACTGTGGGCATCTTTACAGCGGGTTGTTGCTTCTATGCTGGCGTGCTCGACCGCCAACCAACCAATCGCCATAGACTGCTCAAAAGTATTGCTATTATCTGATGACTCTAAGTGCTTTAAGCAGTGAATATTTATTTCGTAACTTGGCTGTAAGCTCGGCCTTTCAAGTAAAAAGCCTTGTGCATGTTGCACACCTAAGCTTTCGAGTAAACGAAGCTCCTCTGCCCGTTCTATGCCTTCTGCGATAACTTGCGTATTGGTGGCTTTTGCAAGCTCTATAATTGACTTTAAAAACTCTTTTTTAACCACACTCTGATCGCAGTGGTCGATAAAGTAGCGGTCTATTTTTACAAACTCAGGGCATAGCTCAGACCACTGCTTTAAGCCCGAATAGCCAGCCCCTAAGTCATCAATGGCAATCGAAAAACCTAACTCACGATAATGAGCAATGGTTTTTAACAATAAAAAGCCATCATCGACTTTTTCTTGCTCTGTAACTTCAATTACTACCCGGTTAGTTGCAAGGCCAAAGTGTTCAACTAGGTGTAATGTTTCACCTTTAGGATGGCAAGGGTCGAGTAAGGTTTTAGGGCTTACATTTAAGAATAACTTGCCTTGTAAATTGAGTTTCACAAAGTTCTCAATTGCTCTACTGCGGCAAAGTAGCTCCAATTCAGAGATCTTATGGCAAGCAATTGCTGCGCTGAATAATGCACTCGGCATTTCTAATTCAGACCCTTTTGGGCCGCGGCTTAATGCCTCATAGCCCAAAATATGTTGATTAGAAATATCAAAGATAGGTTGAAACAAGGTCTCAATTGCACTGTTATCTAAGATCTGCTGTAGTTGTGCGTTCACCTTACACCTAGCGTTAGTAATACAAATAGGTGGGTAAATTATCAACCTTGTATGACAATTTTATGGCAAGGCTATGACGAGTGCAGACTACTCAATAGCGGTGATGAGCTCAAGTTGCTTAATGCGGGCAAAACTATCAGTCATTTTTAATTTAGCATTTTGGTAATCACTCGTAGCTAAATCAGCTTGTTGCGCTAATTTATAAACTGCAAGTGGATTAAGTAATAACTTTTGTGCGTGATAACAGCTTGGTGCAGCAAACTCAGGTAGTTCTGGCTCTACATTAATTGTCATTTCATTCTGCAATGCATCTGCGTCATCACTTTGTTGTTGAAACTCTGTTGCGTCTGCCAGCGCATGCAAACTTGCCTCACACTCTGGCAATTGTGCTTTTAGGTTTAAAAACAAACCTGTTGATGAAGTAATTAACTTGAACGTCAGGTCTTGTAATTGCTGAGCAGCTGATTGGTTTTGTAGTGCCTCTACAACTTGCCAAGCTAAACCTTGGTAGCTGTCGAACTGCTGCTGAAGTGTTACCTCAGGTGTTTGCTGTACTTCTGTCTGTTTTGGCTCTGGCTTATCTTCACAAGCACTGAGCATTAAAAGTATAAACACGCTAAACATCAGGTGTTTCATAATGTCTCCGAGAGTATAGTTAGACTCGTTTTTAAAAATCATAAACAGCTGTAAAACTGTCACTTGTTACCAATTTAGTCAGTTTAGTCATACCAAGACTTACCTCAGCAACAGTGCTTCTGCTGTTAGTTCATTTGTAATGAGACTATTGATCATTCCTGATTCGATCGCTCCTGCAATGGCTGGCACTTTACTGTCACCCGCAGCAATCCCAATAACACGTTTATCATTTGATGGAGAAAGTACCGCACTCGTCACGCGATTATTTATTTCTGATTCGACGAGATGACCTTCACTATCGAAAATCCAGCTAATTACTTCACCTGTTGCACCAATAGCGTCAAGCGCAGCTAGTTCATGCCGAGTAACAAAGCCGTCTAAATGAAGGGGAGAATTTATTCCTAAATCTCCAACACCAACAAATGAAACATCCGCTTGTGATGCCAGTTGATGTACATTTTTAACATGCGTTAATTGCTGCCAACCTGCTTTATCAGCTTCAGATTCTGCTATAACTGGAACTGGCATAGGGAAATGTTGCGCACCAACCCTTTCTGCAACATGAATAGCTACTTCATAGCGACTTGCTGAGCCATCCTGAGCAATATTTCCAACTAAAGATACAATACGATGGTGTGGGCATTGCATCGTAGGTAGCTCTTCTGCGCATGCGCGCAACACTCTTCCAGTACCAAACGCAATGATTTTTGCATGGCGCTGCTTTAGTTGTCTTTCAATTTCTGCGGCACCCGCTTGAGCCAAGCCAATGGTAGAATTAATATCGTTACTCTCGCTAGGCACCACTTCACAACTAAGCAAACCGTATCGATTTTGTAGCGCATCAGCAAGCTCCATACAGCGTCGAATTGGATGTTCTAATCGTACTTTTATTAACCCTTGAGATACTGCTAAAGCAACAAGCCTTTGCGCAGATTGGCGAGACGTATTAAGTTGCTTAGCTATTTCATCTTGTGTTTTACCAGCAACATAGTAGAGCCAGCCAGCCCTCGCTGCTTCCTCTAATTTTTGATTATCATTGCTAGGAATTGAAGCCATTTTATACGCCTGTTTGAACAATAAATGAGGTAAATGATTAGAAAAATCAGCTATTCAGCGGCTATTCTATACATAATCTGTCATGAATAACAATTTTAGGGTTCACACTCTAAACTAACAAGACACCTTACTAAATTTTGTTAAATATTAGTGAGGTGCCTATGTATTTCACAAAGAGACAATAACCGCAAGCCCTTCGCAACTGCACAACAAAAGTCGTGCACTCGCTGCCAAATAACGTCGGTTTAAGCTTTAACTAAAAATTAAAACTTAGCTGCAAACCTGCAATCATTGCATTCTCAGCATCATTATCACCATTAGGGTCGATGATATACTGAATACTAGGCATTAACTGTATTGCTGGGGTAACAACATAGTTATAATTTAACTCAATCGGGTACTCATGGTCTCTTACGATTACTTCATCATCTGAAAAATTCGCGTTATAAAAGCGCTGAGCATCATTAAGCTCATTACTCACACTGTTTAGGCCCACTGCAAAACCAATACGGTCGTGTGGTCTACTAACTAAAGGTGCATCAATATATCCGCCAAAAGCCAAAACTTCGCCTATAGCGCTGACACTTTGATCTGCGTGAATCATACTCGCAAAGATACGTAAGCCACCTCCTGAACTATTTCGAGTTAGCTGTTGTTCAATATTAAAATAAAATGCATTATCAGTATCTTCTATAGCGACCATATCACTTGTCGTGCCATCAGGGTAACCCGCATTATTGACTAATTTAGTTTTATCTAAACTGCTGCGGACAACGCCAAATCGATAATCTCCATCTAACCCATTCTTGTATTGGCGTTTATATTCCAACTCACCTACCAAGGTCGTGCCGTTAACCTCTCCTGATGTTGTTAATTTTAACCCTTGATTTAATGACATGGTTGCAGGATTTGCATCATAACTGCCTAGTTTAAAAAGCAAATTATCAGTGACTTTGTATGTTAGTTGCACGCCTAATGCACTGAGGGGGTCACCATACCAACTACTACTCAAATAATTGGATGAGCCACCACTGCAAAATGTTAGGTGCTGAAAGGCACAACTCATGGCAAAAAAATCAGCACTTGGGTAAATTCGACCCACTTTAATGCTAAGTTGATCTTCAAATAAATGCTGAGTTAGAGAGAATTGAGTTAAACGCGTTACATTGCCACGACCATAAATTTGTTGCGACTGCAGCAAAACTGGCAGGTTTGCTTTTTCATTAATAAGCTCGCCATTACGGTTGGTAAGCTCCACCTTAAATTCGGCACCCGACCAATTAAGCAATTTTTCTAAATTAAAGTAGCCACCGGCAAAAAACTGATCGGCATAAGCCGTTTCTGTACTTTCTCCCCCTTTTAAGTTGTGAGCTGCTTGACTGAAGTAGCCTAAGCGAACATCCACACCTTGCTCTGCTAGCTTATCTCTTGCCCCTAACCAACCGCCACTTAGATGGCTGTGAACATCAAAACTTTCATCTGCATAACCTGACTGAGAGTACAGCAACATAATGGCTGCGATAGATTTAAGCCGAGCGACGTTTAAATAGCGTTCACTTTCCCCTTTCCATGTACGACAAAACTTTGGTTGTTGATTTGTGTTCATATGCGTGTTCTCCATTTTAATTTGCCCTAGCTGATCAACATCTTAGTATTCAACGCCCAAGAAAGAGCAAATGACATAAATATGAGCATATTCCTAACGCAAAATATATTTGTCAACATCAAAAAATAGAGCTCAAATTCTAATTAAAAGAAATTAGAATCTGTGAAAGAGAAATTAAAATGGATAAAACTAATCCTCTTTCATGCGAACACCATTTCAGTAAAAATTAACCACACCCTATAACCAATTAAAAAATAACAACTTTACCAAGATTGATTTAATGAAGTTTTAATTTCAGAACAAGAGCAATTACTTCGACTTATTAATGACAATCAGCCGATTAAATAGACTGATTCATTAACATTGACAAACAGCAACCAAAATAGGATTATGCTCGCGTGCAACCCATTTGCCCAAACAGGAAGATTTACTTTATGTAAATACTCAATGACAACAATCATGGGCGTGTTGATTTTTGAAATTTTCTATTTATCTAATAAAAAGTTTAGTGTTAAACAATGAACACACAAATAAAGATGCAGTTAAGCTATTTGCTTACAAATCAGCATGCCTAAAAAGTACTGGGATCGTTACTTATGAATACTAATCATAAAGACCTAAACCATATAGAAGAAGAGCAATTACCTATTGCAAAACATAAGCTCAAAGGATGGAGACATTTTTTAGGTTTATACGCAGGAGAGCATGTTGCTGCTACTGAATTTGTATTTGGCGCAACCTTTGTCGCACTTGGCGCAACCATGACGGATATTCTGCTTGGCTTGCTAATTGGTAATATTCTCGCCGTGCTAAGCTGGACACTAATCACCACCCCAATTGCTGTTGAAACACGCCTGAGTCTATATACTTACCTTCAAAAAATAGCAGGAAACTCAATGACCCGGTTATATAACTGGGCGAACGTCATAATCTTTACGGTTATTTCTGCTGCTATGATCACCGTTTCTGCAACGGCTGTTCGCTTTGCACTTGATATTCCCGCGCAATTAAATTGGTATCCAACAAACGCATGGTTTGTCATGGTCGTTCTTGCCGTAGGCATTATCGTTGTATTGGTTGCTATGTATGGTTTTAACGCTGTATCGCAATTCTCAGGTATTTGTGCTCCGTGGTTATTTGTTATGTTCATCAGCGGTCCATTAGTACTCATGCCTGAACTTGCCAATTCGGTCATTGGTGAAACCTCTGTCTCGAGTTGGGGAGACTTCATGCACATTGGCAGTGTCTCTGTATGGACTGGGTTAGATGCCAATGGTGAGCCAGGCATAGGACTATTAGAAGTCATTGGTTTCTCTTGGGCAGCAAACACCATCACTCACTTTGGTTTAATAGACATGGCTCTGCTGCGTTACGCGAAGAAAAAAAGCTATGGCTTATGCACATCAGCCGGTATGTTATTTGGTCACTATATCGCTTGGATCTCTGCAGGCATTATGGGTGCGGGTACAGCAGTTTTGGTGAAAAAGTCGATTACTGAGCTAGATCCTGGCGATGTTGCGTTCCATGCACTTGGGTTATCTGGGTTAGTTATTGTTATTGTTGCAGGTTGGACTACAGCAAATGCAAACTTATACCGAGCTGGTCTTGCTGCACAAGCTATATTTAGTAACCTTTCGCGTACCAGAACGACATTTTTAGTGGGCATTGTTACTGTTTTAATTGCTTGCTTTCCATTTGTATTTACTAAGCTACTGCCACTTCTTACATACGCAGGACTTTTAGTCGTACCTGTTGGCGCTATCGTTTTTGCTGAACATTTTTTATTTCCAAAGATAGGTCTAACTCGTTATTGGGTCACCTACAAAAAGCTTGAGCATAGCTCTGCGGCTGTTATTGCGTGGGCACTTGGCCTAGTGTTCGGATTTACACTAAACGCGATCAATATAATCCCATTCTACTACCTTTTCTTACCAACTTGGGTATTCAGTATTGTCGTATATATTTTATTAGCAAAACGCAATGGCGCTGCGCAGAAGTATCCTGAAGAAGAAGCAGAGCTAGCTAATTTTGATAAAAAAGTAGAAAGATTTCACGCCGAACAAGCAGCCAATGAGCCAGGATTTATTCTTGATCAGCGCCTGTTAACCAAAGTACTCACTGCGGTTGCTTGGTTAAGTCTAGGTGTTACTGTGGTGCTAGCAGCAAATGCCATGTTCAACTCACCAGATGTTGCTTCCTATGAACACAATAGAACGTTATTTTTCAATAGTGGATTCGCTTGTACCATCATTTACTTCGCGAGTGCGTATTGGGCTATGCAGCGTAAAAAACAATTTTCAGCCGTTTAACTGCTCGGGGGCAAAACATGAGCGCACTTTCTTTAAATAACTCAACACTGAGCTCTTTTCCTACATCTATATCAGTGCCGCGTTATAACCGACAATCACTAAAAGCTGGGATTGTCCATGTTGGTGTGGGCGGGTTTCACCGCTCTCATCAAGCTTTCTATACTGATAACTACATCAACCATACTGGCGATCTAAGTTGGGGCATTTGCGGTATAGGCTTACGCGAGGCTGATCGGGCTATTAAGCAATCTTTAGAAGCACAAGATTATCTGTACTCACTATTGGTAAAGCACCCAAATGGCAAAACTGATACGCAAATAATTGGCTGTTTAACCGATTTTCTCTTAGCGCCAGATGATCCAGAAGCTGTTATAAATAAAATGGCCGCTGAGGAAACCCAGATTGTTTCATTAACAATAACCGAAGGGGGTTATAACTATGATCCATCAACCGGCGAGTTCGATTTTTCAAACCCCGATATACAACATGACTTAGCAAACCCAAACAAGCCAAAGCTGATTTTTGGCTACCTTGCTGCTGCTTTAGATCGCCGCAGAAAGAGTGGTCAAAAACCGTTTACAGTTCAGTCTTGTGATAATGTTCAACACAACGGTGATGTCATACGAAAAATGTTAGTTACTTACATTAGTTCATATGACTCAGAGCTTGCTGATTGGGTCGCAAATCAAGTTAGCTTCCCTAATGCAATGGTCGACCGTATTACGCCTGCAACCACAGATAAAGATATGGCTCTAGCAGAACAGCTGGGAGTGATTGATTCATGGCCTGTCACGTGTGAGCCTTTTCACCAATGGGTCATCGAGGATAAATTTTGTCAACAACGCCCAGCTTGGGAGAAAGTAGGTGCGCAAATAGTCAATGATGTAACGCCTTATGAAACCATGAAAATTCGCTTATTAAATGCAAGCCATACTGTTATGGGAATACTCGGATCTTTGCGTGGCTATCAAACCATAGAGCAAACAATTTCAGATCCCTTATTTGCTACAGTGGTAAGCAACTTCATGGATAACGAAGTAACACCGATTTTAGATGACGTGCCTGGTATTGATCTAAGTGATTATAAGCGAACACTGATAACTCGATTTGCAAACCCTAACATCAAGGATAGCCTTGCACGAATTTGCTCTCAAAGCGCAAGTAAAGTCTCCACCTTTTTAGTACCTACGATAGTAGAGAACCTTAAAATTGGTGGGAATGGTGCGATTGCTAATTTAGTAATTGCAGCTTGGTGCTTATACAGCGACACGCATTCGTCTCAACAAGGTCAGCCTTTAGAGGTTATCGATGATATGGCTGAAACATTACAGCAGGCTGCTCATGCATCACGCATTTCACCACTTGCTTTTCTTGAGCAACCGAGCATTTTCGGCTCAATTATTGAGAACGAGTCATTTTGTAATGAATATAAATATTACATCAGCCAACTCTATGCGGGAGTGGCAATTGAGCAGATTATGGAGGCGGTGTTAAGTAGTTATAAGGCCAAGTAGTATCAGGCAGAGTAAGTTTAAAAATAAAAAAAACCGCCCTAGGGCGGTTTCTTTTTGTATCACTGATTAAGGCATAGGATCGAGATCCGCGCCTTCTTTTTCAATTACTTCAGGAATTAAGTCTTCTTTACTTACACCCATTGCAATTGCTACAGCTGAAGCAACATAAACAGATGAATAAGTACCGATGAACACACCAAATAGTAATGCGGTTGCGAAACCGTGGATCGTTTGACCACCCCAGCCAAATAACGCAATCAATACTAGGATAGTGGTGATTGATGTTACTAGGGTACGGTTTAACGTTTGCGTTAATGAAATATCGATAATTTCAATCGTGTCATCAATGCGCACTTTACGGAAGTTTTCACGGATACGGTCAGATACAACGATGGTATCGTTGAGTGAGTAACCTATTACCGCCAAAATCGCCGCAAGAATCGTTAAGTCAAACTCTAGGCCTAGTACTGAGAATAAGCCTAGTGTGATGATAACGTCGTGTAATAGTGCTGATACAGCACCTACCGCAAAACGCCATTCAAAACGAAACGCCACGTAGATCAAGATACAGATAAGCGCAGTTAACATGGCAAGGCCACCCTGCTCTTTTAGATCTTCACCAACACTTGGGCCAACAAATTCGATACGACGCATTTCTACTGTCGACTCAACTTTTTGTAATGCCGTAATGATTTGGTTGCCAATTACTTCTGCTTTTACGCCAGCACCTTGCGGAGCAAGACGCACTAGAATTTCTTTACTTGAGCCAAACAGTTGCACTGAGAAATCTTCAAAGCCACTTTCAGTGATTGCATCACGTACTTCTTTAAGATCAGGTGCTTGTGTAAAGCCTACCTCAACAGCGGTACCGCCAGTGAAGTCGAGACCAAAATTTAAGCCTTTAGTAAAAAACGACACGAAAGAAGCCAAAATCAACAAAGTTGATAATGTCATGGCAAACTTTCTTAACTTCATAAACGGGAGTGTTTTACCACCGAGTTTTAAAATTTGCATGCTGACTCCTAAATCGACAACTTATCAATACGCTTACCGCCAATGAACAAGTTGATTACCGCACGGGTACCAACAATGGCTGTAAACATAGAGGTGATAATACCAATCGCTAGCGTTACTGCGAAACCAGCAATAGGACCTGTACCCACTGCAAATAGAATCACTGCTGCGATAAGCGTTGTGATGTTAGCATCTAAAATGGTGCTAAACGCGCTGTCGTAACCAAAATGAACGGCTTGTTGTGGACTACGGCCATCAGCAAGTTCTTCACGAATGCGTTCGAAGATAAGTACATTGGCATCAACCGCCATACCGACGGTTAATACGATACCTGCAATACCCGGTAACGTTAACGCAGCACCCGGAATAAGCGACATCACACCAACAATTAATACTAGGTTGGCACCCAGAGCGATATTCGCCACCATGCCGAAACCTTTGTAGTAAATAAGCATAAATACCAGTACAAACACGAAACCAAGCACAACGGCAGTCATACCCGCTTCGATGTTCTCTTGACCTAGGCTTGGACCTACCGTGCGCTCTTCAACGATTTGAATTGGCGCAACCAGTGCACCAGCACGAAGTAATAGGCTAAGGTTGTGTGCTTCAGCTGGGTTATCGATGCCTGTAATACGGAATGAACGGTCAAGACGCGCTTGAATGGTCGCCACGTTAATCACTTCTTCAACTTTAATTGGCGGAAGTGCTTTACCGTTTTCATCTGTTTTACCTGATGGCTTGTATTCGATAAATACTGTAGCCATGCGTTTACCGATAGCACGCTTAGTGAACGCATTCATTTTTGCGCCACCTTTGCTATCTAGCGTAATACTAACTTGTGGACGTTGATACTCATCCATACCTGATTGCGCGCCAGTGATGTGGCTACCTTCAAGAATGATGCGCTGCTTAAGAACCACTGGGTAACCTTCACGCGCCATGATCATTTCTGTACCAGGCGGTAAACGGCCTTGAAGCGCTGCACTTGCATCTGCGTTTTCGTCAACTTCACGGAACTCTAGAGTTGCTGTTGCACCTAGAATCTCTTTAGCACGCGCTGTATCTTGTACACCCGGAAGTTGCACGATGATACGCTCAGCACCTTGGCGCTGTACGTTAGGCTCTGCAACACCGATTTGGTTAATACGGTTACGGATAATTGTTTCATTTTGTTTGATAGCGTAGTCACGAATTTCTTTTAGCTTTTGCTCGCTCATGCTCACGTAAAAAGCATTGTCGCTGCTGCTATCATCAACGTAAACGTTTAATGGGTAACGTGTTGATAAGAAACGTTCTGCTGCGTCTTTATCTTCTTCGTTACGCATTTCAACACGTAATCGCTCGCTGTTCGCTACACGGCGAATAGTGCGATAACGTAGTTTTTCTTCACGTAAGTCACTTTTGAAATCTTGTTCCATTTGCTCAAGCTGAGTATCAACCGCCGTCGCCATGTCGATTTCCATAGTAAAGTGAACACCACCGCTTAAATCTAGGCCTAGTTTCATTGGGTTACCACCCAGTGACTTTAACCACTCTGGTTGAGCAGGTGCCATATTGATTGCAGAGATATAATCTTCACTAAGGGAATCACGCAGTAGATCTTGCACTTTTAGTTGGTCTTCAACATTCTTAAAACGAACGAGGATTTGTCCATCTTCAAGTTTGCTTGATTTAACAGTAACGTTATGTTCTTTGAGAGTCGCATTTACTTTATCGAGTACGCTGAGGTCAGCATCAGTACCTTTAGTGCCCGATACTTGTATGGCTGGGTCTCGGCCATACAAGTTAGGAGAGGCATATAAAATACCAACGACTAACACTACAAGAACAAGTAAATACTTCCATAATGGAAACTTGTTTAACACGTGTGAGTCCTTATTTTTATTGTTATAGCGACTTCATAGTGCCTTTTGGCAATACTGCAGAAACAGCTGATTTTTGTACTGTTACTTCTGCTTGGTCGTTTAATGAAATCACGATGAAGTCTTTGTCATCAGCGATTTTAGCAATCTTACCTACTAAACCACCTTGCGTTAGTACTTCGTCGCCTTTCGCCATTGCGCTCATTAGGGCTTTATGCTCTTTTACACGCTTAGCTTGTGGACGGTAGATTAAGAAATAAAATACCAGACCGAAAATACCCAACATGATTAGCATTTCCATGCCACCACCTGCTGGTGCTGCACCTGCCGCACTTGCGTGGGCGTTTGAGATGAATAAACTCATTTCACTTCCTCTTTAATTTTTCTAAAAATTTAATCTGATGTATCTGCAAGCTCTGGCACTTCTTGGCCGCGGCGTGCATAAAAATCTGCAACAAATTCGTCTAGTTTGCCATTACTGATGGCATTACGTAAGCCTTCCATCACGCGTTGATAATAACGTAAGTTGTGAATCGTGTTTAGACGCGCGCCTAAGATTTCATTACATTTATCAAGATGATGCAAGTATGCACGTGAATAGTTTTTACACGTATGACAATCACACTCAGGATCCAATGGACCGGTGTCTGTTTTATGTACTGCATTACGAATTTTCACAATGCCGCCAGTTACGAATAAATGACCGTTACGTGCGTTACGCGTAGGCATTACACAGTCAAACATATCGATACCACGGCGAACCGCTTCAACTAAGTCTTCTGGTTTACCAACGCCCATTAAGTAACGAGGCTTGTCTTCAGGCATTTTGTAAGCACAGTGGTCAAGAATGTTGATCATCTCGTTTTTCGGCTCACCGACCGATAAACCACCTAATGCATAACCATCAAAGCCGATTTCTTCTAGGCCTTTTTGCGATTGTGCACGAAGCTCAGGGTACATACCACCTTGGATAATACCAAACAGCGCAGCTGGGTTATCACCATGACCTTCTTTTGAGCGTTTAGCCCAACGAAGTGACAACTCCATAGAATCTTTCGCTTCTTTTTCAGTCGCAGGGTATGGCGTACATTCGTCAAAGATCATCACGATGTCAGAGCCTAGATCACGCTGAACTTGCATCGCTTTTTCTGGCGAAAGCATGATTTTTTCACCATTAACGGGTGAGCTGAACATCACGCCTTCTTCTGTGATTTTACGCATTGCGCCTAAGCTGAATACTTGGAAACCGCCTGAATCAGTTAGGATTGGACGATCCCAATTCATAAAGTCGTGTAAGTCACCGTGCTGCTTAATGATTTCTGTACCAGGACGCAGCATTAAGTGGAAAGTGTTACCTAGGCAAATTTGTGCACCAGTATCTTTCACTTCGTCAGGCGTCATACCTTTTACAGTACCGTAAGTACCTACCGGCATAAATGCTGGCGTTTCTACAACACCACGTTCAAAAATCAAGCGGCCGCGGCGCGCTTTACCGTCAGTGCGGTCTAATTCAAATTTCATATTATCCTCAGTGTCGGAAAAACAGTCCAACAAGCTATAATTTAACCGCTCGATTCTACCCTGTTTGCAGGTTTATTACTATTAATTGAGCTAAATTCGAAAATAAAAAGCCCAGTTCAAAAACTGGGCTTTTTAACGTTATTTGCGCGTTAAGAACATCGCATCACCATAACTAAAGAAGCGATACTTCTGCTCAATAGCCGTATGGTAAGCACCCATTATGTTCTCTTGGCCTGCAAAGGCACTTACTAACATGATTAACGTTGATTCAGGTAAATGGAAGTTTGTCACCATGGCATCAACCACATTGAACTGATAACCCGGATAAATAAAGATATCGGTATCGCCAAAGTAAGTATCTAGTTTGCCGCCGTGCACTTTAGCTGCTGACTCTAATGAGCGGACTGATGTAGTCCCTACAGCGATTACACGACCACCTTTTGCTTTCGTTTCGGCTACCGCTTTAACCACTTCATCTGGTACTTCGATGTACTCTGAGTGCATAACATGCTCATCAACTGAGTCAACGCGTACAGGCTGGAATGTACCAGCGCCCACGTGCAAGGTCACAAAGGCCATGTTAATGCCCTTGTCTTTTAAGGCTGCCATTAATTTATCATCAAAATGCAGGCCAGCTGTTGGCGCGGCTACGGCACCTGGCTTTTCACCATAAACAGTTTGATAACGCTCACGATCTGACTCATTATCAGGGCGGTCAATATAAGGTGGTAATGGCATATGACCGATGTCGTTTAGGATATCGAGTACATTTTCGTCTTTGGCAAATTCAAGCTCAAAAAGCTCGCCATGACGCGCAACCATGGTTGCTTCTGCTTTACCTTCTAGAATGATTTTTGAGCCTGGTTTTGGCGATTTACTAGCTCGTACATGCGCAAGCACACGGTGTTCGTCAAGTACACGCTCTACTAACACCTCAAGCTTACCGCCTGATTCTTTTTGCCCAAACATGCGAGCAGGGATCACTTTGGTGTTATTAAAAACTAATAAGTCATTTTCATTAACGAGCGATAAAATATCACTAAATACTTTATGCTCAACTTGCCCTGATGGGCCATCAAGCGTCAGTAAACGACTGCTAGTTCGATCTGCTTTCGGAAAACGAGCAATTAATTCATCAGGAAGGTCAAAGCTAAAATCAGCTACGCGCATAGAGCATATCTCTCATTAATAAAAACGCGTCAAGTTTACTCTGATACGCCTACTACCTCAAGCAAAGCCCTAGACCAAGTGAATGGCCGTTTACAGGTTTACACACTTAAGTGCTTATTAACCGCTTTTAGGTAAAGTTTGCTTGTAGATTAGGCAAAATGTCATTATTCTAGCCTATTCAATAAACATGGGTTAGGTAAGAGGTAGTAGCGCCATGGCAAAGCAGTTGAAACTGCTAATTTTAAACGCAAGCGTTGCTGAGCGTGAAACAATTAAGACCACATTAAACAAACTTAATGTCTTCACGTTTATCGAAGCCAGTGACTCTCAAGATGCGCTAAAAATTCTTAAAAGCCATCCAGTGGATATTATCATTACCGGTCTTGAGGTTGGTAAGATTGATGGTTGGCGTTTTTCGCGCATGATCCGTTCAGGGTTATTAAAAACACCAAAAAACACACCTATTTTACTTACTCCACCAATTTATTGTGAACGTATAGCCGAAACCACGGCTCGCAGCTATGGCATTGATGCCGTATTGCCATTTGAACGCCAAGATATGCTGCCGCAAATGTTAGCCAACGTGTTATCAACCCATCTTGAGAAAAGTAGTCGCCTTAATTTATTGCTACTTGAAACCGATAGTCGCAAAGCAAAAGATATTAGCGAGCAGCTTAAACTCAGTTTTGCTATTACTCACACCACGTCTACAAAAGCGACGCTAGCTACTTTTTTACAACAAAAATTTGCCATTGTATTGATTGACGCCACCGAGTCTCATTCTGATACCGCAGCTGGGTTAATTAGCGAAATATTACAACACAACCCAAAACAAGCGATTGTAACCATCATTGATAACAATGATGCAGATTACGCGGAGCAGTTGTTACTTTCTGGCGTTACTGATTTTATTCGCGCCCCTTACGATCACTCTTTATTAAGCAAAGTGTGTGACCACGCTGCTCGTCGTGAAGATTTCATGGTGAGCTACGCAGAGTTTGCACAAAAAGTAGAACAACTAAGCCAAAGTCAAAGCCGTTATAAAGAGCTGTTTTCTGCCCACCAACGTATTTTATTACACCTAAATACGGTGGTACTTGAGTTTAACCAAGAGGGTAATATTCGCTTTATTAACCCAGCTTGGGAGCATTTAACGGGCTATGGCATTAAATCTAGTTTAGCAAAGTCACTAACAGACTTTTGCTTACCGGAGTGCAAAACAAAGCTACAAGATACCATTCAGCGTATTTTGCTTGGTGGTGAGCAACAGCAACAGGTCGAGATCCAGCTAAAACATAAAAATGGTAATGCCATTTGGGTTGAATGTCGCTTACAACTAATAAAAAATAGCCAAAACTCAGCGACTATTACCGCCACTATCGATAACATTCATGAGCGTAAACAGGCAGAGCTACAACTTCGTCATTTAGCCTTGCACGATACGCTCACAGAGCTGCATAACCGTTATTACTTTGACCAACAATTACAACGTATTTGTAAGGCCAAGTACACCAGTAACGATACCGAGCATGCGCTGATTTATATCGACTTAGATCACTTTAAAATCATCAACGACAGTAAAGGTCACCAACAAGGCGACATCGTTCTAAAAGAAGTTGCTCAGTTATTTACGGCGAATATCAGTGATGAGCACTTAGTGTGCCGCATCGGTGGTGATGAATTCGCCGTGATCTTAAAAAATACGAACCTACTCGATGCACACTTGGTTGCAGAAAGCATTTGCATGGCGATTGAAAAACACCGTTTTCATTCAGAAGGCCAAGAGTACTCAATTAGCTGTTCAATTGGTTTAACACAAATCACTGAGCAAAATAACGATCCAAGTGAATGCTTAAAACAAGCTGATATCGCTCTTTATGTAGCAAAAAGCTTAGGACGTAACCTCGTTCATTGCTACTCTAAAGAAGACTCCAGCCACAATAGCTTACAAGCGGGTTTAGAGTGGGGGCACAGTATTCGTCAGGCATTACAGCACGATGCTATCGAGCTTCACTATCAGCCTATTTGGGACTTTAAGCGCGGCCATGTTGCCTATTTTGAAGCGCTATTACGCTTAAAATTAAACGATGAAATTGTTTACCCAAATCAATTTATCCCAGCTCTTGAACTTCTAAACGATACATTTTTAATGGATCAATGTGTTATTCGTAATGCAATTAAGAGTGTTGCCGAGTACCCGGAGCTCAATCAAATAGCAATTAACTTATCAGCACAGTCGTTTTTAGATGAACGCTTACTGCCTCATATAGAGTCGAGCTTAAAAGAATATGCTGTTGAACCAACACGTATCATTTTTGAGATCACAGAGTCTGCGAGTATTAATAACCTCGTTGCAACCCGTGCCATGATCGAGCGTTTGAACGGCTTAGGGTGTCACTTCTCAATTGATGACTTTGGTACAGGCTTTAGTACCTTCAACTACCTTAAACAATTACCGGCTCAACATGTAAAAATTGATGGTTCATTTGTTCGCGACATGCTGAACGACCCAATCGATTTAGCGCTGGTAAAAGCAATTAATGATATTAGCCGTTCCCTTGATAAACGCTCTGTTGCTGAATATGTTGAAAATCAAGAGATATTTTTAGCGCTAAAAGATATCGGCGTAGATTATGGGCAAGGTTACTTCATTGCTCGCCCGATGCCTGTTGAAAAAATAACGGCTGAACTTAAAAAAATATCTGAAAATAATCTGTTTAACTAACAATTATCTAGCCTATTTAGAGCAAAGCTTGATACATTTTTAAACATTTTTTCTAAGAAATTTTGCTTCCATACTGACAATACTCATCTATACTTAAATCCACAGCAAGGTTAAATGTCGTGTTTTTATGGTGATTATCCATAATAAACATGACATTACTTATTATATTAAACATACTAAGCATAACTTAACATCGTTAAGTCCATGTATTGGCGGTATAATGGAGAAAAGTGATGACACAACTAATCGTTTTGTTGCTGATTGTAAATCTAGGGATAGCGTATCAATGTTACCGTAATGCGAGCTTAAAAGGGTATCCGGTAAAAACCTTTACAGGGTTAGGTTTAGTACCTTACTTTAACTTAGTCGTGTGGGTTTACTTGTTGTTTTTACCCGACTTAAAACCATTTTCAATGAATGAAAAGCAGCCACTTTAGGCTGCTTTTTTAGTTGGGAGAATTTAAAAACTATAACTTGATGCTTTTTCGAGTAATTGCGCGGCTTTTATATCGCCAACCACACACTTTTTAATGTCTGACTTTTTAAACACTTTTACTTGTTCAGTTTTACCTTCGCTAACACCACGGATGATAAAGCTCACATGTTCATCGTTAGGCAGGCTTCTTAAACCGCTACCATAATCACATAGAGTCAGAGATAAGCTTTTATCTACTTGCTGTGCTAGGGCTGCTAGCTGTTGCTTTTGCTCTTTTACGCGGGCTTGTTTTTTCTCAGCTAACTCTTTGCGCATTTGCTGCTGCTTTTGTGATAACTTTAGCTGTTGCTTTTCAAGCTCTTTAATCGATGCTTGTAATGCTTGTTTACGTTTTTCGAGCTCTTGCTCTTTGGCATCTTTATCGTGGCGACGATCAAATTCAAGGTCGCGCTTTTCACGTTCAAGATCACGGATTTCACGGCTCACATCGCGCTCTTGCTCGGCAACTTCACGCACTCGTTCTGCACTTTCGCGCATCACTTCCATAGCTTGTTGGTAGGCTTCTTGCGTTTTCACTACCACCGCATCGCTGATCACTTGCACATGCTCGCCTAGTACTTCTATTTCAGTGAGTTCTTCAAAATCAATATCAGGCATTGGTGGCAACGGCGCATCGGGCACAGAGGCAAACACTGTAGACCAGCGTGAACTGCCTCGTACATCAAAACTAAACACCACGCCTTGATGCTGCAAATAACTCGAAGAGACATTCCTTACCTTGTTATCAGTATCTTGTTTTAACGCCGCTGAGAGAATCTTTTCCATAATCCCGACTTCACGCTGAATTTTATCCAATTCATCATTTGCTTGTGCTTGCACACTTACTGCTGCGAAAAGCAATAATGCAGCCGTAGTTGATTTGTATTTTGACATCTTAATACTCCAAATTGTTGGCAACGGTTGGCAATGGTCCGCCTTCCACTTGCTCTGCTAAATCATTTAACTGCATACGTAAGTACGCTTGGTCTTGGGCACGCTGTGTTTTGATATAAGCCAGCACGCTGGCAATATCTTCTTGGCGCTCTACTCGCCCGGTTCTAATCGCTTCTTTGGCCAGTTGGTACATCTGCTGTTGCTGCACTTCGTTTTGCGCAGTAATGATATTTTGTAACTGATCAATTTGCTTTTGTTGTGACTCTAATAAATTGGTTTGCTTGGCCACTTGCTCTAGTAACTGCTGGTTTCCTTGCTGTGGATTACTAACAAAAACCCACGCGCAAAATACTATTGACGCAGCCACTGCCCACACCCCAGCACCAAAAAACAGACTTTGTTTTTGTACTTTGGGCATCGTAGACTCTCTATCCCAATTTGGTACGGGTACCGTTTCATACTGTTGACTTTGTTGTTGCCACTGCATTGCATTGTTCATCATTGATGCATACTCAGCATTGGCTTGTAGCAACGCAATTTGCTCTTCAGTGAGGCTTTCGCCTTCTAACCATGCGGTAAATAATGAATCTAAATTAGCCATCTACGGCCTCCAAATGCACTTTTAACTTGCCTAGAGCACTGTATAGTCTTGATTTAGCTGTATTGGTCGAAATACCTAATTGCTCAGCGATTTCTTCAAATGTACAGTGCTGAAAAAACTTTAACTCCACCACCAAGCGTTGCTCCCAGGGTAAATTGTTCATCATTACTTTGAGTTCATGATGCTGCTCAGATTGCAGTTGATTGGTTTCTAACTCACTATGCTCGCAGGTTTCTTCTGGTATATCGTCTAAACCTTGATGCAGCTTACGGCGGCGGTAATATTCAACACTACGCCTATGCACAATTTGATAGAGCCAAGTATTGAAACTCGATTCACCACGAAAGCTCGGTAAGCTTTTATAAACAGAAATAAACACTTCTTGCATTAAATCCATTGCATCATCAGGGTGACTTAACATCCTTAGGCAATAGTTATATACCTGTGTTTCGTGCTGCTTGACTAATTTCAACCACGCCCGTTTATTACCCTGTTGCGCTTTAGTAATTAGTGTTTCAAGTGATTGAAAAAACAAACTAGCCTCGTCATCTGATCTGCCTTTAATGGTTTTGTTATTATGTTAGTCGAGGGAAGGAAAAAAATAGTTTGCTTAAATAATAAAAAACCCCAAATATTTTTTATTTGGGGTTTTTTGTTCATTGACCGTCTAAGCTACATTGCTTATTGAGAAACAGCTCTAGCTGCTGGCTAAATAGCCTAAAGTCTCTGATCCGGCCCGTGGTTTTACGCCACACGATACCAATATCTCGGTATGCATCATTTTGCGATGGTGTTGCGACCATCTCTTTTTTATCTAAAATGCCTGCATTGATAGCCATTTGTGGTAAAAAAGTAACACCAAGCTGGTGTTCAACCATACTTAATAGCGTATGTAAGCTTGCCGCTTCAAATGGGTTAATACAACTTGAGCGATTCAAGTGGCAAGCACTTAGTGCATGGCCAGTCATGCAGTGCTCACGTTCTAGTAAGAACACACTCGCATCCGGTAAAAGATTAAAATCTTCCACACCATCTGCTGGAGTATAATCTTTATGATGCACTAGGCTGAAGTGATCTTTAGCAAGTACTTGTGTATGAAACTTTTCAGTGTCATACGGTAAAGCCAGCAATGCCATATCAATTTGCCCATGTTCAAGTTTGTCGAGCAGTTTGTCACTGGTGTCTTCAACTAGCACTAGCTCTAACTCGGTAAAGGTCTGTTTGCAGAAATGATATAAAGGTGCAGCAATAAAGCTGGCAATCGTCGGGATCACACCAAGCGTGAGAGTGCCACTCAAAGGCGTTAAAAAACTCTTTGTCAGCTCTTTAAGGCTAAGGGTGTCGTCAATAATCTTACGTGCTTTTTCGACGACCTCTTCACCAATTGCGGTAAACATTAAGCTGCGGTTTTCACGCTCTATAAGTTGGCAACCTAAGGTTTCTTCTAAGTTTTGAATTGCACTACTTAAGGTTGATTGACCAATAAAACAGGCGCTTGCTGCGCGGCCAAAGTGTTGGTGTTGGTGGACTGCTAATAAATACTGTAGTTGTTTAATACTTGGTAAGTTATTCATTCTCTACCTGCAAATAAAAAGACCCCAATACCTAAGGCATTGAGATCTTTTCAAGCTAAAAGTCTTTTAGTACTTTTTATACCCCGAAGGCAGTTCTCAGTACATAGAAAATAACAATAGCAAGGGCTGCGCCAACTGGCAATGTAATTACCCAAGAAACTACAATGTTTCTTACAACACCCATGTTAAGAGCCGCAATACCGCGTGCCATACCAACACCTAGTACCGCACCTACAAGTGTTTGCGTAGTAGAAATAGGTAAACCAGTACCTGATGCGATAACAACTGTTGAAGCAGCAGCAAGTTCAGCAGCAAAACCACGGCTTGGTGTTAAGTGCGTGATGCCTTCACCGATGGTCTTAATTACCTTCTTACCTAAGATAGCAAGACCAGCAACAATACCTAAACCACCTAGTGGTAAAATCCACCATGCGATAGCCGCTTTCTTAGCGATTTCACCGTTGTGCTCAACAATGTTTACAACAGCAGCTAATGGACCAATCGCGTTAGCAACGTCGTTTGAACCGTGTGCGAATGCCATACAACATGCTGTTAGTACCATAAGTACTGCGAACACTTTCTCAACGTTGTTGAACTGCATTTTCTTATCAGCTTTAGGATCGATTTTAAGGCGAGCAATCGCAATCTTACCGATGATAGCAACTACAACAGCAATCGCGATAGAAAGCGCATAACCTTCAACAGCACCTAAGTTAATACCGATATGCTTCAAGCCTTTCTTGATTGTTACAAGTGACATGATGAAGCCCGCTAGACCCATATAGATAGGCACGTAACGCTTAGCATTTTTAAGTGGTGCATCAGTGTCAAAAATTAGCTTTTGCGCACTCATGAAAATCAAATAAGCAATAAAACCAGAGATAGCAGGGGTAACAATCCAGCTACCTACGATACCCATTACCTTGTTCCATTGGATTGCTTCACTACCTACTGCAACCAATGCGAAACCAATGATGGCACCAATGATTGAGTGAGTCGTAGATACTGGCCAGCCTAAGAAAGAGGCAATTAATAACCAGCTACCTGCAGCGAATAATGCGGCAATCATACCGAGTATCATTAACTCAGGTATGTCCATAAATGGCGTGGCATCGATAATCCCTTTACGGATTGTAGATGTAACCTCACCACCGGCAAGGTATGCGCCAGCGAATTCAAACACCATCGCGATGATGATTGCTTGTTTAATTGTAAGTGCTTTTGAGCCTACTGATGTACCCATTGCATTGGCAACGTCATTTGCACCAATACCATAAGCCATAAAGAAACCGACTGCGGCGGCAGTTAAAACCAATAACGTGCCGTAATTTGCAATGATATCCATTGTGTGAACCTTTAATTTTTTTCGTGTTTGAACTGATTTTTAATTAACGAGCTAACATCAGCTCAAGACGAGAACCTACGCGCTCTGCAATATCTGCAAGCTCGCCCACCCACTCAATGATCTTGTATAAGAACATCACGTCGACTGGGTTAAGTTCATTTTCGATGGCGCGCAATTGACGGCGAATTTTGATCTGCATGTCATCCGTGTCTTGTTCAATAGCGTCCAATTCAACGAGCATTTTTTCAACTAAAGTCACTTCGCGACCTTTGAAGCCCGTTTCAAGCAGCTCATCTAGCTCATTGATTGCTTTTGACGCTTGTTTAGTCGCATCAACACAACGAGTTACATAAGCAAGGAAATCTGTTTGGATTTCGGTAGGTATGATCATCTCACGACCAACTACACGACCTGCGATATCTTTTGCTTTGTTAGCAATTTTGTCTTGTTGAGTAACAAGCTCTAGCAAATCGGTACGCTCAACTGGCATAAATAAGCCACGAGGTAGTTGAAGGCGGATGTTACGTTTCATTTCATCAGCTTCACGCTCTAAATTACGAATGTTTAAACGGATTTCTTCCGCTTCTTGCCATTCTTCTTTAAACACGTGATTAAAGAAAGGGATCAATGCTTTACTTGCTTGATGTACTTTCTTAATGTGATCTTCCATAGGCTTAATAGGTGATTTAGCAAAAACCCCTAAAAATGCATTTGTAGGCATAACTGACCCTTTATAAATTAGTATGCTTTGGCAGCTGCGAATTTTACAGCATTGTGTTCGATTGTGAACGCTTTTTCTGCCTTACATCAGCAATAAAACACAAAGCGGCCCTAGGGCCGCTCGATTTAATAATGAAAAGTAGCGGCTTAATTACAGCGACTTTTCTATATCTGCTTGAGATGTATGACGAATATCTTTACCGTTAACAAAATAGATGATGTATTCAGCAATATTCTGGCAACGGTCGCCAATACGCTCTAATGAACGTACTGACCACACTAAATCCATAATTTTCGGGATTGAGCGTGGATCTTCCATCATATATGTCATGATTTGACGAGTAATTGCTTCATATTCACGATCAACTTTAGCGTCTTCTTTATGTACTTCAAACGCACATTGCACATCCATACGTGCAAATGCATCAAGTACATCATGAAGCATTTTTGATACTAGACGCCCCATGTTTTCAATGTTTACCAGTAAGTCTTGCTGATCTTTAGTGAATGAGTCTAGCGCAACTTTAGCAATACGCTCAGCTTCATCACCAATACGCTCTAAATCGGCAATTGTTTTTGCAATGGCAATGACAAGACGTAAGTCACTCGCTGCCGGCTGACGACGAGCAATAATGCGTGTACATTCTTCGTCAATATTCACTTCCATTGCATTTACTTTATAGTCGTTTTCACGAACTTTCTGTGCAAGATCTGCATCACCATTGCTAACAGCATCCAGTGCACTGTTTAGTTGTTGTTCAACTAAACCACCCATGTTTAATACATGGTTACGCACATTTTCAAGCTCTTCATTAAAGCGGCCCGAAATGTGTTTATTGATATTATGTTCCATTGTCTACCTCTATAAATTTCGTTTACGGTACCAAGTAACTTTATTAACTAACCGTAACGGCCTGTAATGTAGTCTTCTGTCTTCTTCTTGCTTGGTGTTGTAAATAACGTATTGGTATCTGAATACTCAATCAACTCACCCATGTACATAAACGCAGTTTGGTCTGATACACGAGCAGCCTGTTGCATGTTGTGAGTAACGATTACCACGGTAAACTTATTCTTTAAGTCGTTAATTAGCTCTTCGATAACTAAAGTAGAAATTGGATCTAGTGCCGATGTAGGCTCATCCAGAAGTAGTACTTCAGGCTCGATAGCAATTGAGCGAGCAATTACAAGACGCTGTTGCTGACCACCCGATAGGCCAAATGCACTATCGTGTAAACGGTCTTTAACTTCATCCCATAACGCCGCGCCACGTAAAGATTGTTCAACCACTTCGTCTAGTTTACGCTTTTCTTTAATACCTTGTAAGCGTAGGCCATAAACGACATTTTCGTAGATTGATTTTGGAAATGGATTAGGACGTTGGAATACCATCCCGACATTTCTTCGTAGTGCAGCAACATCTACATTCTTATCATAGATATTGTGACCATGTAGTAAGATCTCACCATCAATACGACAACTATCAACAAGGTCGTTCATACGGTTGATACAACGTAAAAGTGTTGATTTACCACAACCCGATGGACCGATAAATGCTGTTACCTGACCTTTCGGGATGTTCATATTTACGCCGCTAAGCGCTTGTTTATCACCGTAGTATAGATCTAAGTTTTTAATCTCTAACGCTGTTTGCTCTGCAGTTAGGTTATCTAAATCTAGCTTTGCCGCGCTTTTCGCTTGGTTTACTTGTGGTGCAACTGTAATCATCTCTGTCTACCTATAAAAATTCTGTATTAATGCTCAAGAGCTCTAAACTTTTCGCGTAAGTGGTTACGAATACCAATCGCGGTGATATTCAGGGCGATAATTACTGATACCAGTAAGAATGCCGTGGCATATACCAGCGGACGAGCCGCTTCTACGTTAGGGCTTTGGAAACCAACATCGTAAATGTGGAAACCTAAGTGCATAAATTTTCTATCTAAATGTATGTATGGGAAGTTACCGTCAAGAGGCAGTGTTGGTGCCATCTTAACAACACCAACAAGCATGAGTGGTGCTACTTCACCGGCTGCACGTGCAACCGCTAAGATTAAACCTGTCATAATCGCAGGGCTTGCCATCGGAATGATGATGCGCCATAGCGTTTCTGCTTTTGTTGCGCCAAGTGCTAATGAACCATGACGAACCGTACTTGGTATACGTGATAAACCTTCTTCTGTCGAAACAATAACAACAGGCAGCGTTAAAATTGCGAGCGTTAAAGCAGACCAAATCACACCTGGCGTACCAAATACTGGGCTTGGCGACGACTCAGGGTAGAACAATTGGTCAATACTGCCACCTAGCATGTATACAAAGAAACCTAGACCAAATACACCGTATACAATCGAAGGTACACCTGCAAGGTTGATTACCGCGATACGGATCATCTTAGTTACGGCATTTTTTGCTGCGTATTCATGTAAGTAAATCGCTGCAACAACACCAAACGGCGTCACAATCACTGCCATTAGTAATACCATGAACACGGTACCGAAAATTGCCGGGAATACACCACCTTCAGTGTTTGCTTCACGTGGGTCATCTGCTACAAACTTACCAAGTTGTACAAAGTAATGACCAAGCTTAGCAAAGAAGCCCATGTCATTAGGGAACCACACATCAAGAACTTGATACAGAGGTAAAGTAACCACTTCACCGCGCATGTCTCTCACAGTTACTTGGTCACGCTTTGCTTCTTTACGAAGTGCAAATAACTGCTTTTCTAACACTGTGTATTCAGCACGTAACTCAGCACGAGTTTGTGCAAGCTCAGCAACACGCTCATCGGTTAGTTCGTTATCAAGCTGGTATGCTTTTTCTTTTAAGCGTAAACGCTCAAGTTCATAGTTAATATGACCAATATCACCATTTTGTAAGTCTAACGCTTGGTCATTTAGGTCAACAGCACGCTCTACAAGATCATAAAGCACATCGATTTTGTTATCTGTGATAACTTCACCGTCTTTAATAACCTGCTCAACATAACCGTAAAAGTTACCGTTTTTGCTACGTTCGAATACTGCAAGCTCTGCTGGCGCAGTACGCGATGTAATGTCTGTCTCTAGTACCCAGCGGAAATCGAGATCAACATACTCACGGTTACCGGTTTTGATTAATAAGCGCTCTAGCTGCTCTTTGTCGTAATGAGATAAATCAACGCCCGTCGCCTCAATACGTGATTTTGCAACTAGTTCACGGTCATAAATTTCACCGATCACTGTTTGTTTTGCAACTGAACCTTGCAGCTCAAATTGCACTACTTCTGATGGCCAGAAAAAGCTTAAACCTTTCCAAGCAATCATGGCTAGTAAGCCAAGAACCGAGATTAAACTGATGCTTACCGCACCGCCGGTCATCCAAATCCAAGGAGAACCAGACTTAAACCACTGCTTTACCATGTCGTGTCTCTCCACCTACATTGAACTGTATTTTTCACGCAGTTGCTGACGAACAAACTCAGCCACTGTGTTGAAAACGAATGTGAATATGAATAATACAAATGCTGCTAAGAATAGGATGCGATAATGCGAGCTACCTACCTCAGACTCTGGCATTTCTACCGCGATATTCGCTGCAAGTGTTCTCATACCCTGGAAGATACTCCAGTCCATAATAGGTGTATTACCTGTTGCCATTAGTACAATCATTGTTTCACCTACCGCACGGCCTAGGCCCATCATTACTGCTGAGAAGATACCTGGGCTTGCTGTTAGTAGTACTACGCGAACCAATGTTTGCCATTGCGTTGCACCAAGTGCTAATGAACCGTTTGATAAGTGCTTAGGAACACTGAATACCGCATCTTCAGCAATTGAGAAGATAGTTGGGATAACAGCAAAGCCCATCGCAATACCAACAACTAGTGAGTTACGTTGGTCGAATGTCATACCTAATTCATTGGTTAGGTACTGACGCACATTACCGTCAAACATCCAAAGCTCAATTGAGTTACTCATCGCAAACGATAACCAGCCAATAAAGATAACCACTGGGATAAGTAAAATTGAATGCGAACCTTCAGGAATACGGTGACGAATTGACGCCGGTAGTTTGTTCCAGCCGAATGCAGTTAATAAGATACCAATTGGCAGCAACACCAATAATCCGACAATCGCTGGTAAATGTTCTTCAATTAATGGTGCTAACCAAAGACCTGCTAAGAAACCTAAGATTACCGTTGGTAATGCTTCCATAATTTCTACAGTCGGCTTAACCACTTTACGTAATTCACTCGACATAAAGTACGCCGTGTAAATTGCCGCTGAAAGCGCAATGGGTACCGCAAATAACATTGCGTACATTGCAGCTTTAATCGTACCGAATGAAATTGGCACTAACGAGAACTTAGATTCAAAGTCATCACTTGCAGAGGTTGATTGCCAAATATAACCCGGCTCTGGATAGCCTTCGTACCACACTTCTTGCCATAATGCAGACCAGGTTACTTCTGGGTGCTCGTTATGGATTTCAATCACTTTTAACGCGTCATCAGCAAGAATCAGTGCCGCATTTGAACGTGGTGAAATAGCAAAGTTTTGAATTGGACCGTCGCTTACTTTACCTTGCCATAGTTTTGCATCACTGGTTGTGTAATAAATACCAAGCTCACCGTTAGCACCCGCTGTGAAGAAGGTACGACGATAGAACTCAGTAAAAATATTTAGTTTCGATTGCTTGCTGGTTTCAAATGCACGAATCTTTTGGAACTCACGGCCATTTTCAGTGTTTACTTCAAACCACTGTGATACTTCGCCATTATCGTTAGCAAGCATCAGTGAGTTGGCACCCGCTAATAGCTGAGTTGAAACTAGGTTCGCGTTTTCTTCGTTAGCTGCAAGCAGTTGGATTTGCTCAACTTCAGAAGGGTAACGGGTATCATATACGTAAATTTGATTCGCTGAACGCACGAATGTACGTGTTGTATCAGGTGAAATTAATAGCTCATCAACACGACCTTCGATATCAAGTTCTGTGCGCTCAACAACCCACTCAACTTCGCCGGTGAACATGTTTTCTTCACCCACAAAGCTGCTAAATAAAACGCGCTTGTCAGCGGTTAAAGCAACAACAGCTGTTTTATCTTCGTAGTGGCTAAATGCAAATTTAGTGATTGCCGCACCTTGATCGTCAACCTCAAGCGCCATATCACCGAGCGGGTAATCTAAACGTGGTGTTAATTGGCGTTGGTTGTTCGGGAATGTCACTAAGAATTTTGGCGCAACCACAACAACAGAGCCATTCTCTAGGCCGTATGCGTATTGCCCCTGAAACGGTGCAGAGCTTGCAAAGCTGCTTACATCGCTTGGTAATTCTGTATTAAGAGTGGTGATCTTTTTACCAAATTGCTCTTTTTCAACATTGTAAAAGTCCACATTACCTTTTTCACCGAGTAAAAAGGCAACTTCTGTTTGCTCTTCAATGCCAAGGCCAACAACTTCTGACGCATTTTGTAGTTTTACACTATTACGTGTTTCTACTTTTGCTGATTCAAAAATAGGTTGAACAACATAAAGAAGGTAAAAGAATATGAGTAGCAGTGCTACAAGCACCATTACGCCACCCGCGGAAATACCCCACTTGGCAAACCTGTCTTTAAATAGACGGCTTCTATCCGTATGAAAGGTAGGTTTATTCGGATTGGAAGTCATCAAAACACCCTTAAAACTTAACGTTGCGCGAATTATATTTCACCAAGATGACAGTAATGTTACAAACGTCATAATTCAGTGTAATAAAGCGAGTATTTCAGGGACGTATTTTAAAGTTAAAGAATGACCAAAATAAGTCATTGTGGAGCACTTTTATTACAGTACCACAATCAAGCTAACAAATTGTTATAACTAATTTTTTATAACTACAGTGAAAAAATTGGACAAACATTAAAACAGCATCAATACTCAATGAGACTTATTTTTTTCAACAATAAGAATCATTTTTAACCAACGCCTCCTCCCTTTTATTGCATTTTTCTGAGGCTTTTTTATAGAGATTTAAGTATGAAGCAGTTAGTAATTACTATTTTAGGGCCAGACAAACCCGGCCTAGTTGAAGATATTTCTGCCACAATTTTAAACCATCATGGTAACTGGCTGACAAGTAATTTGAGCCACCTTGCAGGTCATTTTGCCGGAATTATCGAAGCCGCAGTACCTGAAGAGCATTTGCAAGAATTACAAGATGCTCTTCACAGCTTACCTTATCTTGAAGTTCGAATTGAACGTGGAACTGATACCTTGCCTGATGTTCCGTCTGAGGAAATTAACTTCGTGATTACTGGTAATGACAGACCAGGCATTGTACAAGAGCTAGCCAGCGTTATTCGTCACAAAGGAGCGAATATCACTCACCTAAATTCAAAACAACAAAGTGCACCTAACTGGGGCGTGCCAATTTTTAGTGCTGTTGCCACCGTCGCTTTGCCAATAGGCATGAACAAGGACGAAGTAATCACGGCACTCGAGTCTATTACCACAGACTTAATTGTTGATATTGAGGACGCATAACAAGCAAGTTTATAGGGATATTTAAACTTAAACTAAGCTTTAAATTAATGACATACATGTCACATAACTGACATGTATGTCATAAAAGTGATAAATACGTCACATAAACGTCATCTGCATCCTCTATATTCTAACTAGCTATAAACGTTGGAAAACCAGATGAACGCATCACATTCTTCTTCTCAAGCCGTTAACTACTTTGCCAAAGAGCTAAGTTGGCTGTCTTTTAATGAACGCGTGCTGCAAGAAGCTAAAGATAAATCGAACCCGATTATTGAGCGCATGCGCTTTTTAGGTATTTACTCAAACAACATGGATGAGTTTTTTCGTGTTCGTGTTGCCGATGTAAAACGCCGCATATTACTTAATAAAATTCCTGATGCGAACTTTGAAGAAGACGAAATATTACTTCATCAGATCCAAAGTAAAGTGCTCCAACTTGGTAAAAAGTTTAACCAAATTCATAAAGACATTTTAAATGACTTAAACGAGCACAATATTCACGTTGAGTTACCTGAGGAGTTATCTGAATTTCACTTGAGTTGGCTTAAAAAATTCTTCCATGACAATGTACTACAACACATATTACCGATTTTACTCTCTGAAAAGAAAGACTACTCAGATCAAATCAACGACACCATGACCTACTTGTTTGTCGAGATGACTAACCAAAAAAGTCATTATGCCATGATGGAAGTACCAACCGACCGCGTATCTCGATTTGTTATTTTGCCACCAGAGAAAACGCGCCGTCACAAAACCATTGTGATGCTAGATGACATCATCGCCTACTTTATTCGCGATGTGTTTAGCAGCTTTTTTAGTTTTGATGATATTCAATGTTATGCCATCAAATTGACCCGTGATGCCGAATACAATTTAGATGACGAGCTTGAAGAAGGCTTGCTCGATAAAATGTCAAAAGGTCTAAAACAACGTATTTCTGCAGAGCCTGTGCGCCTTGTTTATGACGAGAGCATGCCAGCTGAGATGCTTAAAGTGATGAAAAAGCGCCTTAATATAAGCCAACATGATGCGTTGATCCCCGGCGGTCGTTACCGTAATTTCCGCGATTTTATTGCGTTTCCGAATGTTGGCCGTCAATATTTAGAAAACAAACCACTGCCTGCATTACAAAGCACGGCTTTTAACAATCATTCAAGTGTGTTTGATGCCATTTCAGAGCAAGATATTTTACTGTATTACCCCTACCACACCTTTAACCATTTACTTGAATTTGTACGCCAAGCTGCTTTTGACCCAGATGTAACCCAAATTAAGGTCAATATTTATCGCGTTGCGAGTCAGTCTCGACTTGTCTCTACGCTTATTAATGCAGCAAAAAATGGCAAACACGTCACCGTTATGGTTGAGCTGAAAGCGCGCTTTGATGAACAAAACAATATTGAATGGGCAAAAACCCTAAGCAATGCAGGCGTTAAAGTGATCTTTGGTATTCCTGCGTTGAAAGTACACAGTAAGTTATGCGTTATTCACCGTAAAGAAAAGAACAACATAGTGAAATATGCCCATATAGGCACGGGTAACTTCCACGAAAAAACCGCCAAAATCTACACTGACTTTAGCTTATTCACCAAGTTTGAGGGCATTAGTGAAGAGTGCGATAGTGTGTTTAAGTTTATCGAAAGCAGCTATAAACCATTTCAATTTGATCATTTGATGATTTCGCCAGTCAACGCAAGACAAACTATTATGTCGCTAATTGATGCTGAAATAACCAATGTAGAACATGGTAAGGCTGGCCGAATTACGCTAAAAATAAACAACCTTGTTGATAAAGAGCTGGTTGATCACCTCTACTTTGCCGCAAGACGCGGTGTGAAAATTCGCATTATTGTGCGAGGCATGTGCTCGTTAGTGCCCTCTGCCGTTAACGAAAATATTCGTATTATTAGTATCGTTGACCGCTTTTTAGAGCACCCTCGGGTGATGGTGTTTCATAATAATGGCGACGAAAAGGTTTATATTTCATCGGCAGACTGGATGACTCGAAATCTTGATCACCGTGTTGAAGTCGCCACTCCGATTTATGATGAAAAACTAAAACAACTGATTATTGATATTCTTGAGCTACAGTTTAAAGATAGATCAAAAGCGCGCATAATCGATAGCGAACAAAAAAACAGCTATGTGCGCCGTGGCAATCGTAAAAAAATTCGCTCACAAATTGCCATTTATGACCACCTTAAAAAATGGGAAAGTAACTATAATAATGAATGATTATCCCTCAATTGCTGCCGTTGATTTAGGCTCAAACAGTTTTCATTTAGTGGTGGCAAGAGAGGTCGATGGCTCTTTGCAAATCTTACACAAAGAAAAGCAGCGCGTTTATTTAGCTGATGGCTTAGATGATAAAAATCATTTAAGCCAAGAAGCAATCGAACGCGCGTTGGCGATTTTGAAGCAATTTGCCACTACCCTGCAGGACTTTCCCCTTGAAAATGTTAAAGTGGCCGCCACTTACACATTACGCCGCGCGAAAAACATTCATTCGTTCTTAACCCAAGCAAGTAAAGTGTTTCCTTACCCAATTGAAGTAATATCGGGGCAAGAGGAAGCGCGTTTAATTTACCAAGGTGTTGCCCATTATATTCATCACGATGAAAATCGCTTAGTCATTGATATCGGCGGCGGCAGTACCGAACTCATCATTGGTAAACACTTTAAACACAAGTTACTTGCTAGTCGCAACATGGGCTGTGTTAGCTATACCAAGCAGTTTTTTGCAGATGGACAAATCACTGCTAAGCGCTTTGCCAAAGCCGAAGTTCGCGCAGAGCAAGAACTCGAAGTGATTTTTGCCAATTACTTATCGGCTGGCTGGCAATCTGTGGTGGGAACATCTGGCACAATTAAATCTATCCTTGCCATGATCAATGCAAACGATGCAGAGCAAGAGCTAATTACTTTAGAGCGGTTATTAGAACTAAAAACCCAGTTTATTGCAGCTAAAAAAATACAAGCGCTGCAAATTGAAGGTCTTACGCCTGAGCGGCAAGTGAGTATTTGTGGTGGTTTAGCCATTTTAATCGCGGTATTTAGGCTATTTAAAATCGAAGCGATGCAGTACAGCGACTTTTCACTGCGTGAAGGCCTGCTTCATGAAATGCAGCAAAAGCTCGCCCATAAGGATATTCGCACAAATACCATAGAGAATTTATCTGAACGTAACGCCATAGATAAAGAGCATGCTAACCGCGTCTCGACAACTGCAAAGTGGCTGTTTGAACAAGTAAAAGAGGCATGGCAACTTACCGATCCTGACTATATCAACTTGCTAGATTGGGCCGCGCAGCTGCATGAAATTGGCTTAGGGGTTAATTCATCAGGGATACATAAGCACAGTGCGTATATCGTTGCGAATAGTCAGTTGCCTGGCTTTACGCAGCAACAACAAATCTTGCTTAGTTGCATGATCCGTTTTTATCGTAAAAAAATTCGTTTAGAAGAGTTTCCGGCGCTGCACACCATGCAGCATTATGAAATATTGCAGCTTATTGTGATTTTGCGCTTAGCGGTACTTCTGAACCAAAAACGTATTACCGATCAAGGTTTTAAACTTGAGGTAACAGCCAAGCAAAATAGTATGTTCTTAAAGTTTCACAATAAGTGGCTTAAAGAACATACCTTGCTTTTAGCTGACTTACAGCAAGAGCAAAAATACCTTAAAAAGGTCGGTTTCTTACTCGATTTTCATTAAGCTGATTAATAGATTATTAGATTAATCGATTACATATCCATATGGCGGTTTGAGCTTTGCATCATTTGCTTAAGGCCTTGATGTTCAAGCTCAAGTAAACGTTCGAGCTTTTCTTTACTTTGCTCTGTATCAGCTCGCGATACCAAGTATTCATATAAGTCGATTACTTTTTGGTGTTGCGTGGTTAAGTAAACCTGAATCGCCTTTTCATCAATGCGCTGATCAGTGCTGATATCGTTAAAAGTAATTAGCTCTGGGTTTTCAGAAAAATACTCATAGCAATAGGTATCAAGCGTGTTTATTTCTGTAATGGCTTTAAAGCCAACGAGATCTTCTGCTAGTTTCTTCTCATATTGCAGGTAATAATCCACCAGCATTTGATTATGCTCGTCCAATAAGTCTTTAACACTGTGGAAGTTGGCTGCCATTTGAGTATGAAATAACACGGTCCAATCATAAACTTGTTGTATTGTTTTAACTTGCATGTGCATTCCTTATTAAAATCAATTTAATATGGCTTTGCATAAATCACACCAGCAATAAAACCTTTTATTTTCAGTGTTTTAAAAATAAAGTGTGTAACTTGCAGCAAGTAAAAGCGTACAAGTTACACACTGGCTGTAAAATTTATAGGTAACGTTTACGCCATATAAAATAAAGCGCAGGTAACACAAGTAGCGTTAAAACTATGGCACTGAGCATCCCACCGACCATAGGCGCGGCTATTCGGCTCATCACCTCACTACCCGTTCCAGTGCCATAAAGCACCGGCAGTAACCCAATGATAATAGTGGCAACTGTCATCATTACAGGCCTAACCCGAAGGCCAGCACCATTGATGATTGCTTGGCGCAGCTCTGTAACCGTAAACTGCGATGATTGCGCTTTGGCATCTTGATACGCTTGATTGAGATAAACCAGCATGATCACGCCGATTTCGACGGCAACCCCTGCTAAGGCAATAAAACCAACCCCAACAGCAACCGAGAAGTTAAAACCTTCAAGGTACATCAGCCAAATACCCCCTATCATTGCAAGCGGTAAGGTCAGCATGATCATTGCCACCTCAATAAAGCTTCTAAAATTGAGGTATAACAACACCACAATGATTGCCAAGGTGAGTGGCAATACATAACTGAGTTTAGCTTTTGCGCGCTCCATATATTCATATTGCCCCGCCCACGTAATTGAATAACCGGCAGGTAGCTCAAGTTGCTCATGCAGCGCTTGTTGCGCACGCTCAACATAACTGCCGATATCACTGCCTTCAATGTCGATTAAGCTCCAGCCATTAATACGTGCATTTTCACTTTTAATACCCGGTGGGCCATCTTCGATGAAGACATGGGCAACATCAGCCAATGCGATACGCTGTCCGTTTGGCGTCACAATCGGTAACAACTTAAGCTCTTCTGGCGAGTCACGATAATCTTGCGGGTAACGCAAGTTAACTGGGTACCGCTCTTGCCCTTCAACCGTTTCAGTCACATTCATACCACCAATAGCGGTGGCAACTACCTGTTGCACATCAGCAATGTTCAAACCATAACGCGCTGCCTTCTCACGGTTGATATCGACTTTGATGTAGCGACCACCGGCAACCCGCTCTGAGTACACCGAAGCTGTGCCCGGTAAATCTTTTAAGATGACTTCAATTTGCTCACCGATTTTTTGAATTTCACTCAGCTTTGGCCCTGCTACTTTAATCCCCACAGGGGTTTTAATACCAGTCGCCAGCATGTCGATTCGCGTTTTGATCGGCATAACCCACGCATTGGTAAGCCCTGGGAACTTAACCAGGTTATCGAGCTCTTTTTTCAGTTTCTCGGTTGTCATGCCCTCGCGCCACTGTGACTTTGGCTTTAACTGAATAAAGGTTTCGATCATGGTGAGTGGAGCCGGATCTGTGGCAGTATCCGCACGACCAACCTTACCAAACACCGACTCAACTTCTGGAACACTGGCAATTAGCTTATCGGTCTGTTGTAAGATTTCACGGGCCTTACCAATTGAAATACCTGGGTACGTAGTAGGCATATACATTAAGTCGCCCTCATCAAGAGGAGGAATAAACTCGCTACCAATTTTATTAACCGGATAAAAGCCGATAACAGCCAACACTAAGGCCAGTAGCAATGTTGTTTTCGGCGCTTTTAATACTGCATTTAACAAGGGTTTATAGGCTGCCACCAATAAGCGGTTTACAGGGTTTTTCTGCTCCGAAATAACCTTACCGCGGATAAAGTAGCCCATTAATACCGGCACAAGTGTAATCGCTAAACCAGCCGAAGCTGCCATCGCATAAGTCTTTGTGTAAGCCAGAGGCGAGAACATGCGTCCTTCTTGTGCTTCAAGAATAAACACCGGCATAAAGCTGACAGTGATAATCAATAAACTAAAGAATAACGCGGGCCCGACTTCTGCGGCTGAGTCCATCACTACTTGCCAACGATTTTCATCGGTCAGTGGGGTTTTCTCCATATGCTTATGCATATTTTCTATCATCACGATAGCGCCATCTGTCATTGCACCAATGGCAATCGCTATCCCGCCAAGCGACATGATATTGGCGTTTATACCTTGCCAATACATCACCACAAAAGCCGTTAAAATACCCATTGGCAACGTGATAATGGCTACGATCGATGAGCGTATATGGAATAAAAACACTACACACACTAAGGCCACGACAATTAATTCTTCAATTAGCTTTGAGCTTAAGTTATCAAGCGCTTGGGTAATAAGGTTTGAACGGTCGTACACAGGGATGATTTCAACGCCCTCAGGCAGACCTTTTTTGAGCGACTCTAGCTTTTCTTTTACTAGTTTGATGGTTGCTTCGGCGTTTTCTCCAAAACGCATCACCACTACACCACCAGTTACTTCGCCCTCACCGTTTAGTTCGGCAATACCACGGCGCATTTGCGGCCCAAGTTTTATATCAGCCACATCACGTAATTGCAGTGGCGTGCCATTGGCATTAGTACCCAGCGGAATGGCCTCTAAATCGGCGACACTTTTAATATAACCTGTGCTTGATACCATGTATTCGGCTTCTGCCATTTCGACCACTGAGGCACCGCGCTCTTGGTTACCTTGCTTAATTGCTGTTTGAATTAAACTTAGCGGAATACCATAAGCACGCAATTTATCGGGGTCGACATTAACCTGATACTGCTTAACCATACCACCAACAGACGCTACTTCTGATACGCCCGGCACCGTTTGCAGCTCAAACTTTAAAAACCAATCTTGCAGGCTTCGTAGCTGGCTAATATCATGCTTACCGGTTTTATCCACCAGCGCATACAAGTAAATCCAGCCTACCCCTGTTGCATCAGGGCCAAGTTCAGGCCTCGCTGAATCCGGTAAGCGAGCACTTACTTGACTCAAATATTCTTGTACTCGACTACGGGCCCAGTAAAGGTCGGTGTCTTCATTAAAAATAACGTATACATAAGAGTCACCAAAAAACGAAAAACCCCTTACCGTTTCAGCACCCGGCACCGACAACATGGCTGTAGTGATAGGAAACGTTACTTGGTCTTGCACCACTTGTGGCGCTTGTCCTGGGTAAGATGTTTTTACAATAACCTGTATATCAGATAAGTCAGGCAAGGCATCAACTGGGGTATTCTTTAAAGAAAACATCCCAAAACCTGCCAACATTAAAGACAGCAGTAATACAAAGAAGCGATTACCGACTGACCAACGGATCACGGCAGCTATCATTGCATTTCTCCTTGCATAGGGTGGCTCATGGTCATGATGTCAAAAATCACAAACTCGCCGTCCACCAATTTAAAGGTAAAATGCACTTCATCATCGCTTTGCAAACTAGACATATCGATGCGCGGCGAAAAATGAAATTCCATAGTTGCAGCCCCGCGCCCCCACTTAGGGATGGCTTCGCGACTAATCACGGCAGTACGGGCTTCGCGATCAATGCTGTTGATCACGCCATTCACCATTGCGCTCTCGCTATCTGGTTCTTGCATACGCATAAAGTCAGAACTCTTACTTGATTCGGAATCTATTAAGAACTGCGCTGAAACCACAACGATATCGTCTTTCAATAAGCCTGATAAAATTTCGACATCATGATTATCACTACGGCCTAGCGTCACAGCCACTGACTTAAAGCGCCCTTCACCTAAATCAATCACGACACGGTCTTGGCTACCGGTGCGGATCACCGCTTCTTTGGCTATCACTAATTGCGGCTCAGTTGGCTTAGTAGTAATGCTCACTTCAGCAAACATATTCGGTTTTAATAAGCCATCTTGGTTAGCAAAGCGTAAACGCACGCGCAGGGTACGGTTTTTCTCATCAAGGGTTGGATAAATATAATCGACATTGCCTTGCCAGCGTTTGCCCGGTAAGTAGTCTAAGCTCATCGTCACTGGCAAGCCTTTATGAATAAGCCCTGCTTGGCGCTCAAAAACTTCAGCCTCAACCCAAACCTCTTCTAGGTGAGCAATACTCATCATGGTTGTGCCTGGTTTCACAAAGAAACCTTCGCGGATATTTAGCTCATCCAATACGCCACTTTGCTTGGCATAAAAGGTAATGTTCTGTCTGACCTTTTGGCTTTGCTCTAATCGCACAATAAAATCGTCAGAAACATTCAGTGAGGCTAAGCGTGCTTTTGCCGCACGTATAAGCACCGCATTGTTACGTTTTAGGGCAAGCAGTAGCTCTTCTTGCGCATTCACTAGCTGTGGAGAATATAAGGTATAAAGTGGCTCGCCTTGCTTCACTTGGTCACCAGCGGCTTTTACATATAAGGTTTCTATCCACCCTTCGACACGAGGGTGAATATGCACGAGTTGGTCTTGGTCGTATTGCACATAACCAACCGTATCAACCGTCGTTTGTAATGATTTAAACCTTACGGGTGCTGTTCTTACCCCTAAGTTATTAACGACTGCAGGTGAGATCCTCACAGTACCCGGGCTGTCTTCAGCGCTACTTTGCTCCTCATAAACGGGCACTAATTCCATACCCATTGGTGATAAACCCGGTTCATCACGGCGGTAATTACTGTCCATGGGCGCCACCCAATATAGCGGCTTTTTCTCAACGCTTGGCATTTGTGCATGCTCTGGCTCAGCCAATTTATTTACAGCCGTTGCCAATGCTGCACCTACCGCCAAAGCGATAACTAATTTCACTGTGTTATTCATTGCTAGCTCCTTGGCTTTGTGCTGCATTTATTTGGTTATCTTTTGCTGCTGCGTAATAATTAAGGCGAGCGAGGGTTATTTGTTTATCAATTTCGATATTCAGCGCATCAATTTTTGCGTTAAGTTCGCTAATGCGAGCACGCATCACTTCTGAAAAGTCACCATCATCATTGGTGTAAGCATTTAACGTCGCCTCAGCTTGCTCTGCCATTTGCGGTAATAGCTGCTGTTGATACAGTGCTTTGCGCTGAGCAAGTCGGCTTAGTTGGCTAAGCTCTTTAAAATACTGACCTTGCAGTTTCTGTAGAGTAATAAGCTTGTTGGTTTTTACCGCCTCGGCATTAGCTATTGCGGCATTAACTTGTTGATCTTGAAGGTTATCAGTAAACAGCGGTAAATCAATACTCACCCCAATAGAGAATAAATCAGCGCGAGAGTCACCCATCGGGGTATCATCACGATAGCCATAGCCTAGGTTCATACCAAATTGCGGCTTATACGCTTCTTTCGCCACTTGCACTTGGGTGTTTTTGGCACGCATAGCATGATCAATAGCGATAATTGCCGGATGATTCATCAGCACTTCAGTCACCCCCGATGGTGCAAGCTCTTGATAAGGCATTACTGCGGCCACCTTGGTATTTTCATCGCTCACTGCACCGTTTAGCATTTCAATAGGTAGCCATTGAGCTAGTCGCTTTTTGGCACTATCAAACTGTTGCTCTAACATCACCAGCTTATCTTCAAGCCGAGTCAGCTCTAGCTGGGCGCGAATAATATCCTGCTGGCGAGTCGCACCAAGTGTATTGGCATAGCTTGCTTCTGTAATATCAATAAGTTGATTAAATAAGGCTTTATCTTGGTTGATCAGTTGAATGCTTTTTTGTGCGCGATAGGCATTTAGCCATGCTTCGCTAACAATAGCTTTAACCTGTGCTTGGCGGTCTGCTCTAAGCCAAGGGTATTGCTCAGCCGATTGCTTTAAAGCTTGTTGCTGTAAGGCAAGACTATCACCTCGGCTAAATTGTTGTGACAAGCCCACTTTGAATTGCGTCATACCCTCTTGGTCAAAGGCAAAGCCATCGGTTGGTAAGTTCATGAGTCCAACGGTTAACACAGGGTCTGGCAAGGTACCTGCCGCAATGCTTTGCGCTTCTATCGCCTGTTGCTGGTATTTATTTGCCTGTAACCAAGGCTCGTGAGTCAATGCATAATCAATCACCTGATTGAGTGCCAACGGCTCTGCTTTCACTAAACTTGAGGTTATCAATACTGCGCCTAGAGAAAGCGACTTAATCAATTTGCTGTGAATCATCACATGCTCCAAAAATCTTAAAAACGGTTAAAAAACAATAGATTTTGGGTGCAGAATGAGGTGTATTTCAGCGTTTTACTGAATTTTAGACAGACCTATCCTGCTTAAGCAGTAATAGGTGGACGATATAAAGAACTGACGTGAAAACTAAGCTGGCTGGCGCCTAACATGGTGACTTTTTCTGATTGCTTAATTGATTTAACAACTAAATCATTTAACGGCAGGAGTGAGTGAGCTGTACAGGCATTGAACGGACACGCACAATCGCTGTTATCCATTACGTCTTCATGGCAACAATCCATATCACTCATGTCGCTGTCAGCATTCATATTAGCATGATGATCCATTTGCATGCTGGCATGTGGCATATCACATACCATAGCAACAGACGCAACTGACTGACCCACAAAAGTGAGCAGCATCATAGCTATCAATAAGTAGCTTGAAAGTCGCGTCATCATCATACCTTAAAAATTAAGTGCCCAAATTGTAGCCCGAAATTTACGAACTCGACAAGGGTTTATCTATTTTTATGCTACTGCTGGCAGCAATAGCAAACAAGCAATAACCTGTAAAATACCAAAATCCATCACCCAATTCAGCATGCATTTTTATCAACTCGCCCATTTGCCCATCGGCATTACCTGCTAAATAAGACACGATCAATGCAATCACAAACACATCGACCATGCTCCATTTACTTAGGCCTTGTATGAGTTGACCGAGCAAATACTTAAACCTATTCACTGGTAAGAAACAATAAAGCAATTGCATCAGGAGTTTTAAGGTGGGAATGACAATCGAGAACACTGCTACAAGCACGGCAACAAGGTAGTTTTTGTTATTAGCAAGCTCATTCACGGTACCCCAAATGCTGCGTGTTTTTTTGTAGGCATCGATTTCTCCTTCAAGCTTATCAAGCCCCAGCATGCTTGATGCCATCATTAACACGCTACGGGTATTGCGATCGCCTTCATCGGCAATCATTTCAATACCTGTTTTGGCAAGCTTAGATTTATCAATTTTTCCTTCAAGGGTGAGCACTGGCTGGGTTACACCGGGAATAAGTAACACTAAGGCAATTAAAATAGCCAGTATAGGAAAAACAACACGCATTAGTTACAAACCTTTTTAATACTCAGAGTCTGCATCATAACGAACTCTGCGCTCCTAGTCTGTAACCGATGATAAGCTTGCGAATACTTCATCTGCGTATGCGCGGGCATCATACATAGCTTGAAAAACCACATCCATTTTTGAGGCTGGGCGGATCATCTTGAGTAGTTCAAGGGCTGTGTGCCACTGCTCTTCTTCCATTGCTTTAGCAAGTTGTAAGCTCGCCCCTTGCATGCCATTAAAGTTTAACAGTGCACTCGAAAGCTCACTACCCAATGAAAACTCTTTGGCAATGATATTAAGCTCCATATCTAAAATAGCGTCTAAAACAGAGAGTAAGCCGACTAAATAGCCTTGTTCAGCTAGGTCTTTACCGCCGGGTTCAAGCATCAAAGCAATAAATTTAGCTCTTGTTAAACCAAGTTTAGTTAGCTCTTGCGGTTTGTCATTGCCTAATTCGCTTAGCGCTAATACCCGCACAAATTGTCTAATCGCATCTTCACCAAGGTAAATAACCGCTTGTGAAATCGAACGAATTGTTTGCCGGCTATTACTTATACGCGCATTAACTAATTTTAAAATGCGTGCAGTAAGGCCAATATCTTTAGCAACACGTTGTTGAATTGCATCAAAATTTAAATCTGTTTGCGCAGTACAGTTAAGTAATTCAAGCACAGCAATTTTTGATGGTTCAACATTACCAAAACTCAAAAGCTCCGGCTTAGCAAAAAAGTAGCCCTGAAACAGGTCGCAACCTGCTGCTTTTAGTTGTTGAAAGTCTTCATAATTTTCAATGCGTTCCACTATGATAGTGGTTTCTGGGAAGCTGCGTTTAAGCTTTTTGATCATCATGTTGGTTTTGATAATCGGCTGCGTAACTTCAAGCTTAATAAAATCCATCAAAGGCAAAATATCTTGCCATTTCTCTGTGCCATCATAATCATCAAGCGCGAACAAATAGCCTTCTTGTTTTAATTGTTTAACGCGGTTCACTACTTTTGGAATGCTAGTAGCCCGCTCCACTATTTCGATAACCGCACTGCGTGGCTGCAACAGCTTAGGAAAGTCATCCAAAATAGCGTCAGTCGATAGATTGATAAACGCAGGTTGAAAACCTGTTAGCTTCTCGAGTCCCATCAACATTAACGCGTTAAAAAACAGCCGCCCCGTTGCTTGGCCATCACTCGTTCCTACCGGAAAGACATTATCGCTCGATTCTCTATACAATAATTCGTAAGCATATAAACTTCTATCAGCATTAAATATTGGCTGCCGGGCTATATACTGAGTCATGCTCTGACTTTTATTACCTTCCATACTTAATTCTGACATTCAACTTCTCACTAAAATGTGGCTAACTCCACATTACTATTGTTATAAGTATAGTGAAAGATGTTTGCCTTGCTAAAAAACAAAAACCCAACCAAACTAGGTACATGAAAACGAATTCAATCAGACCATTGCGCTTCTCTAACTCGATTTTCTTACTGTTACTTTTTCTTACTCAAGCAGTTTTGGCTGAGCAGCAGCCTGTACTGAAATATAATGTAACCGGCTCTGGGAACTACTATCCTTATTATATTGATGACAAAAGCAATCCAGGGATCCTCCCCGAACTGATCAAGCAAGTTATGCAGCTTGCTGATGTTCAAGTAAAGCATGTCGAGCTTCCTGCAAAACGAACCGTCAAATACCTTCACCAAGGGAATATTGATTTTGATGTCATAAGCCCCGAGTGGCTGAGCCAGACAGAAAAACAAAACCGAAAATTTAGTTACTCAGACACCCTGTTTGCAGTTGAGGAGTATCTCGTGAGTTTAAAAAGCTCGGTGGCTCAATGGCAGCAACTCAACAGTATTCGTAATCAACCCGTAGGGACTGTTTTAGGCTATTACTATTATGACGATAACCGCTTTAAACGGGTTGATTTTCACTCTGAACAACAACTCATTCAGGCACTAAAAATACACCGAATTGAGGTCGTCATAATAGATAAACTGCCAGCATTATATTGGGCTGAGCAATTTGATGCTGATATCAGTTTTGGCGCATTACAATCGCTAGGCAACCTAAAAATTCGCCTGCGCAGTGAACATCAATCATTGTTACCAAAAATAAATGCAGCAATCAAAGAACTTAAAAATTCTGGCAGCTTAGATGCCATAATCAATAAATACACAAAAACTATACCCCTATAATAACTAGGGATATTCCGCTTCAGTCCCTCTTTTGCTATAATGCGCGCTGTTTTTCTTACCTTGTAAACTTAAAAGAGCCTCCTATGAGCATTGAACAAGCCCTAATCGAACGCAGTAATAACCAATGTGAACTTTGTGCCGCTACAGATAACCTATCTGTATACGAAGTGCCGCCTGTTACAGAGGCTCATTCTGATAAATGCATTTATGTCTGCCAAACTTGTAAAGATCAAATCGAAAACAATGCTGATTTAATTGCAAACCATTGGCACTGTTTGAATGACAGTATGTGGAGTCAAACTCCAGCGGTACAAGTTGTCGCTTACCGCATGCTGAAACGCTTAGCTACTGATAACGGCTGGGCACAAGATGCACTCGATATGATTTATCTTGAAGAAGACACATTAAAATGGGCGCAAACAGCGCTAGCTGAAGATGACGACATTAAACACATCGACAGTAATGGTGTTGTGCTGCAGGCGGGTGATACAGTGACACTTATTAAAGATCTTGATGTGAAAGGCAGCAGCCTTGTTGCTAAGCGTGGCACAGCAGTAAGAAACATTGGCTTAACGAGCAACCCAGAACACATTGAAGGCCGTGTTGATGGTCAACGTATTGTTATTCTTACCAAATACGTGAAAAAATAACGTTTATTCTTATGCGCTTTATGTTCTTAAAGCGATTCGTTATTACGAAAATGGGCTTAGTGCCCATTTTTTGTTAATTAAGCTATGATTAAGACAGCGAACTTTATGCTAGGCAATTAAATATGATGCATAACCCTAAACGCAAGGAAAATAATCATGGCTTCGGATACCTTTTCATCTTTCAAACGCGCTTCTCTATGCAGTTTAATGATCTTAGGGAGCAGCTTGGTTTTAACAGGCTGTGGTGAAGACTCTAGTGCACCACAAGCTGAGCAATCATCAATGAAAACCCTGAATACTCAAATCACCTATTTAGATCGTAGTATGCTACCTCCGGGTTCAGTATTAAAAGTACAGCTCGCTGATGTTTCTAAAATGGATGTCAAGGCTGAAGTAATTAGCGAACAAGAAATCCAATTAGATGGTGCACCACCATATGATGTAGCACTTGAATATGACGAAAGCAAAATTGCTGACCGTCACCGCTACAGTGTAAGTGCACGCATTGAGAATCAAGGTAAATTACTTTACATCAGCACCACTCACAATAATCCATTTGCCGAAGATGCCACTGGCGATCTGTACAAGGTAACGGTGACTAAAGTATCAGCGAAAAAGCCAGACGTGACTTTGACCAATACCTATTGGAAAGCAGTTACCATCAGTGGTGAGGCTATCACCGTTGAAAATAAAGAACCTTTCGTACAGTTTAAAGACGATGGTTCAACCAATGGTCACTTAGGTTGTAATAACTTCTCAGGTAGTTACGAGGTTAACGAGCAGGCGCTCACATTCAAGCCATTAGCAAGCACCAAAAAAATGTGTGTATCACAAATGGATATTGAAGCGGCCATGTCGGCAGCACTTGCAGCCACGGCTAAGTACTCAATCAATGGTGAGCAGTTAACCTTGTTAGATGATAGTGATGAGCCACTTGCGACCTTCGCAGCGACTTATATGAATTAACAACAGTTAAATTAACAACGCCCAGCAATTGCTGGGCGTTTTTGTTTTGAAGAAATTACTCTTCAACTAATTGTTCACTGCGATAAAAACCACTGCTATCGCTTAGTATGGAAACAAGTTCTGGTAATACAGCATCCATCGTTTGCTTTAATTTCCATGGCGGGTTGATCACTATCATACCCGATGCAGTCATACCATGAACGTCGGTATCGGCCTCTGTTGCAAGCTCGAAAAGCTGAATGTTACGCATACCCGATGCGATTAAACCCGCCTCCATTCTGTCAATTCGTTCACGGTCTACAACCGGATACCAAATCATGTACGTCCCCGTAGCAAAGCGTTTATGCGCCTTAACAAGAGTATTAACGACCGTATCGTAATCGTTTTTTATTTCGTAAGGAGGGTCAATAAGCACGCAAGCTCGACGTGATGCTGGTGGTAATAAACCTATTAAGCCTTGAAAGCCGTTTTCACCACGTACGCGGATAGAGCGCTTACCTTTCATGTTGTCTTGCAGTAACTGTAAGTCACGTGGATGCAACTCAAAGAACCAACCGTTATCTTGGCGACGTAAAAAGTGCTCTGCAATTTTTGGCGAACCTGGGTAAAAATCTAAATTACCATTTGAATTAAATGATTTAACCAGCTCAATATACTCATTAAGTGCATCATGCTCACTGTTGTGCTGCCAAAGCTTAGCAATCCCATCTAAATACTCTTGTGTTTTTTGTGCATCACTGCCTGCAAGTTCAAAAAAGCCAGCACCTGAGTGGGTGTCCACATAATCAAGTGGTTTGTCCTTAATTGTTTGGTACTTAAGAACTTCAGCTAGAACAAGATGTTTTAGTACATCAGCAGGGTTACCTGCATGAAAGGAGTGTCGATAACTAAGCATATTTATAAATCGCCAAATGCAAAACTGCATTAAAAATGAATTGCCATATTGTACATGATAAACAGAAAATGATCCTAGCATCTGGCGCTTTGGTGAATCATAAATGAATAAAAAAGCCGCTACGCTGAATTACACCTTAATAATAAATAAAAATCCCCTAAAACGGCCGTAAATGCTGGCATATCAAGACACTTTCCTTTACATTTGCATGACAATAATCACAGTTTTATGAGCGCATTTATGAATAACGAAACTCTTTCCCAACTCGAACAACTGATCGACAAATTAATCCTTCGCAACAGCGAGCTTGAAAGTGAAGTTAAAAGCTTACAAGAACAAACCGCTAAGCTTTTAGATGAGAACGAAACTCTGCAACTAGAAGTACTCGAAAACGAAGAAAAACAAAAAGATACAAGCAGCACATTGACTGGCCTGCTTGAGAAATTACAAAGCGTTCAACAGGCTAGCTAATGAGCAGCCCACAAAGTCAGCGGGTCACCGTAGAGCTACTAGGTAAAGAACATGAGTTTTCTTGCCCTCCTGGGCAAGAGCATGCCCTAGTTGCTGCTGCACAAAATTTGAATGACTTAGTGGAGCAAATGAAACAACGCTCATCGGTTCGCAATGACCAAAAAGCGTTGCTGATGGCAGCATTACATCTAAGTCATGAATTGCTTGAAGTAAAATCGCAACAAGCAGAACAAGAGCAACAACATGACAGCTTAATAGATAAGCTCAGCCAACACCTTAGTATTTAGAAAAAAGCGCATCTGGCGCTTTTTTTGTTTACAATCAACAGCACTGACACCTATTCGAGCGAAACACCATGCGATTTTGTGCTTTTTTAATCTGTCTTTTCGTAAGTTATAGCGCCAAAGCAAGCGTTAGCTGGCATAGCATCACTCCCGAAATCCAATTTCTACAACAACAAAATAAGCTGCGTTTTTACGATTCGAATCAAGTGCTGATAGAGGGTAAAGAATGTGCCTTAATGTTTGATGCCAGTGGTAACTTTGCCGAAGTAGAAAAGCTCGCAGAGCAGCTAAAAAAACGCTTAAAAACACCATTATGTTATTTAGTGGCGAGTCATTATCATGATGATCATCTACTAGGCTTGGCCGTTCTACAGGCTGAGTTCCCTGAAGCTAAGCTCATCGTACATCAGCAAGTAGCGACTGAGTTTGCTGCAATGCAGCAAGCATTGACTGATAAATTAGATGGTTATGAAAAAAGCATTGAACTGAGCTATCAACGCCTTGCCAATCAACCTAAAGATCAGCAAGCAGTTTGGCGCGACAAACTAGAACTTGCTAAAAAACGCTTATTTCGCTGGCGAGAGCTCACCCTGAACCCACCAGCTATTAGCATTACTGAATCAACACAGCTAGACCTTGGTAACTACCCCATCGTTATTACACCCTACCAAGCGCATACTAAGGGTGATCTGACCCTTAGTGCCGATCAAGGTCGCGTGCTATTGGGTGGCGATATAGTCGACAGCTTACCCTACCCAGGACATGGCTCGTTTTCTAGCTGGATAAGTGCGCTGCAAGATATTCAAAAAAATACCACACTGACAACTATTTTACCGGGTCACGGTAAGCCACTGACACCTGCTGAACTTGCACTCCCTTTAAGGTTTTTAAAAACCATTCAAGAGATGACAAACTCCTCACCAGATAAGCCCGTTAGTGAATTAATTCCGCTTTTTCCTACTGAGATAAAACAGCAATACCAGCTAGATGAAGTGGGTGAAAGAGCGTTTTCTATGTTTTTAGAAGCTGGACTTAAACAAAGCAAATTGTCAAAATAGGGCTAAAATAGTAAAAGGATTTTATTATATGGCTCAAGTAAGTTTGAAATATTTACTTTTGCTGAGCTTGTTTATTGGCTTACAAGGATGCCAAGTAACTCAGCAAGAAACAGAACAGCAACGGGCAAGGCCGGAGATTTTTAGCCATTACGAGCCCGATTTAACAACCCAACAAGCACCTAGTGAGTTTGTCGATTCAACGGCTGTCGAACCTCGCCCTATTGCTGCGCCCATAGCAGTCAATAATATTCCACTAGCAAAGCCTCGCGCGAAAGATCTGTGGCAGCATATCGCCAACAATTTAACGCTGGTATTTCAAACCAATAAACATACATCTGCACGAGTAAAATGGTATTTAAAACAACCCAATTACCTAATTAAAGTAAATAAACGTGCGGCACCTTATTTGTATCATATCGTCACACGTATCGAACAACAAAAGCTACCGATGGAATTGGCCTTATTACCCTTTGTTGAAAGTGATTTTAGACCAACAATACGATCATCAGAGCAAGCGGTAGGTGTTTGGCAGCTAGTCGGCGCGACAGCCTATCATTTTGGTGTGCAAAGCGACCAATGGTATGACGGCCGCCAAGACATACTTGCTTCAACCGATGCCGCATTAGCTTATTTAAGTTACTTACATAAACGCTTTGATGGTGATTGGCTGCATGCCCTTGCCGCCTATAACAGTGGTGAAGGACGCGTTAAAAAAGCGATCGAAAAAAATAAAAAGCTTGGCAAGAAAACTGATTATTGGTCGTTATCGTTACCAAAAGAAACCGCTGAATATATTCCTAAACTTTTGGCGCTTAGCTATTTACTAAAGCACCCAGAAAAAGGTTTAAAACGCCCGAAATTAGCGAATAAAGCACTCACCACAGAGTTTGATGTAGGCCAACAATTTGATTTTTCAGTGATCGCTAATTTATCTGGCATCGGCCATAATCAGCTCCATAAATTAAATCCAGGGTATTTAAAAAACCAAAGTTCCCCGAATGGCCCACATACTTTACTTCTGCCAATAGAGCGCCGTACGCTGTTACAAAGCAAACTGTTTCGCAACAATTTTGCTGGAGAATACACAGTACAAAAAGACGATACCCTTTACAGTATTTCAAGGCGTTTTAAAATGTCTGTAAAAGATCTAAAAACTCTCAACGATAAAACAACAAATTTGATTAAGGTAGGTGAACAATTGCGCTTATCACAACCACAAACCATGCCGGAATCATTATTGGTTGATTACAATATCAGTCCCTACCTTGAGCAACATGAAGAAGTCATTTCTACAATCGCTATCGACTATCAGGTTAAACCTGGAGACTCAATTTGGAGTATTAGTCAGCTATACGACGTGCCTCATAAAGACGTCGCAACGTGGAATAAGCTCAGCGCTACCAGCATTTTAAAACCCGGTACTATTTTAACATTGCACTTACCTCAAGCTAAGCCAACTGAACCACAAGTGCCAGCAAGTGAAACCATGCTGTCAGGGATTGAAAGCTCATTGAAAAAGCCTTGATTGCTCAGCACTTGTGGTTAGCGTAAAATCAGTGCCTATATTTAAATTCTAAAGAGAAATAACATGCAGATCAGTAAAGACGCAGCAGTTGAGTTTCACTACACACTTAGTGAAGCAGGCGAGCAAATCGAATCAAGTAAAGATGGCGAGCCACTTTCATATATCCATGGTACTGAAGGCATGCTTCCTGGTCTTGAGAAAGCCCTTGAAGGTAAAGCGGCTGGCGATAATTTTAGCGTAACACTTGAGCCTAGCGAATCTTACGGCGAACGCGTTGATAACCTAATTCAACGTATTCCACTTAAGCACTTACAAGGCAACACAAAAGTGTGGAAGCCAGGTATGACTGCTATCGTTCATTCAAATCAAGGTCGTCACCAAGTAACTATCGTTAAAGTAGGTCGTTTCAATGCAGATTGTGACTTAAACCATCCATTTGCAGGTAAAACGCTGACATTTGACGTTGAAGTAATTAATGTTCGCCAAGCGACAGCTGAAGAATTATCTCACGGCCACGTGCACGGTGAAGGCGGTTGTGGCCACAGCCACTAAGGGTAAATAATGACAAACGTTGCAATTGTCACCGGTGGCAGTAAAGGTATTGGCAAAGCGATAGTCGAGCGTTTAGAACGTGAAGCCTACACAGTTTATAACTTAGATATTACCCCATCAGAGGGCAATTATCGCCACTGTGATGTCAGTAATACTCAGCAAGTGAAGTCGACTATCGCCGATATTGTTGCAGAAGAGGGTCGTGTCGATGCTTTAATTTCTAATGCAGGTCGTCATTTAAGTGCCAACATTGAAAATACCGACGAAGCAACGTTTGATGCCCTATTTGCGCTCAATGTGAAAGGTGCCTATGCCGCAATTCAAGCTGTATTACCTAGCATGAAAAGTCAGCAAGGAGGCAGTATTGTAGTGGTTGCCTCTGATCAGGCAATTATCGGCAAACCAAACTCGTTTGCTTATAACCTGACCAAGCATGCACTGGCTTCAATGGCAAAAACGACTGCACTGGATTATGCCGCGTTTAACATTCGTGCTAATGCGGTTTGTCCGGGTACGATAGAAACACCACTGTTTCATAATGCGATTGATGCCTACTGTCAGCGCAGTGGTGCAGATAAAGCAGAGATTGTTGCTGAAGAAGCCGCGCTGCAGCCGTTAGGCCGTTTAGGGCAACCCGAAGAAATTGCTGCTTTGGTTAATTTTTTAATAAGCCCAGAAGCGAGCTTTATCACTGGCAGCTTACAAAGTATTGATGGTGGATACACCACGCAATGAGCGACAAAATTATTGACCCTCATGTGCACTTTTTTAACCTCACTGAGGGTCAATACACTTGGCTACAAGGTAGTAATCCCCCCGCTTGGCCAAATCTAGATAAAATTAAAAAGCAAATTGTCGCTTCTGAACTTAAAGCTGCTTGTCCATTTCAACTAGAAGCCTTGGTGCATATTGAAGCTGGCTTTGATAATCAAGCACCAATTAATGAGCTCAATTGGCTTGCAACGCATTTAGACGACATTCCGTATCGCGCAATCAGCTACAGCCCGATTGACGTATCTCCCAAGCAATTTGAAGCGTCACTCAATAAGTTAGAACATCCATCTTTAGTTGGTATTCGCGATATAACAGAAGGTGATGAAGCTAGGCGCTTATTAACTCCCCACTGCCTAGATAATCTAGCCTTTCTCGCAGCCGAAAACTTACACTTTGAAGCACAGTTTGAAATTGAAAACATACAGATAACTGAGCAGCTTATTAAGTATTGCACAGCACTACCATCACTACGAGTGGTGATTAATCATTTAGGCTTTATTAGTGATGAGCAAAGATGGCTTGAAGCAATCATTAAACTCAGCCGCTGCGATAATATCGCGATAAAGTTCTCAGGGTTGGAGTTCACACAAATTGCCACAAACAAACACCTATGGCTGGTTAATAATTTAGTTAAGTACTTTGGTGAGCATCGCGTTATGTTTGCCAGTAACTTTCCTGTATGCCAAATAAATACCAGTTACGAAAACTGCTGGCAACACTATCACTCACTGTGCTCGCTGCCGAGTTTATGGCATCAACTTAGCTATAAAAACGCCTACGAAATCTATCTAATTGCTTAAAAACTAGCTATATTCAAATAAGTTAATTTATCTGGAACTCTGTTTTATGTTTAATGCTTTAAAAAAACCTATGGCAAGTAGTACCTTTATTTGCTCGCTGATTTTAGTTGGTTGCGGTGGTTCCGGCAGTTCAGATTCAGACGTAATTGCTAGTGAAGACATCACTTGGACTCAAGGTGTATTTGAGCCATCAAGCAAATTTGATCAACAATGCCAAGCACTCAATGAGAAGCATTGGTTACGAGCTTGGAGTCATGAAACTTATCTGTGGTATGACGAAATAGTTGATCGAGACCCTGCGCTAACTGAAGGGGTATTAAATTATTTCGCTTTATTAAAAACTGAAAACACTACAGATTCAGGTGCTAAAAAAGATAATTTCCACAGTAGTTTACCCACAGCTGAATGGCAAGCTCAAAGCCAATCAGGGCAATCTTTTGGTTATGGTTTCAAACTTAGATTGATAAGTGCGGGCGCCCCCCGCCAAGGCATTATTTCCTATACTGAGCCAAACTCTCCTGCATCAAACTTGAATCTTGGCAGAGGATTAGAAGTAATCGAAGTGGATGGTGTCGACTTTGTAAATGCAACGACCCAAGCAGAGGTTGATATATTGAATGCAGGCCTATTTCCATCTGAGTCCGGCAAAGTTACTTCATTTGTATTTCGAGATATAAATACCAGTGAAATTCGTGAAGTGAGCATGACTGCACAAACTATTACTGGCCAAGCAGTTAGTAACGTTAAAACATTTGCGGATGGTGAAGTGGGTTATTTCCAGTTTAATCGCCATAATGCAGTTGCAGAAAAACCTCTGTACGACGCATTTAACAGCTTAGCAGCAAGTAATGTAAAAGATTTAATTATTGATATGCGTTACAACCCAGGCGGATTCCTTCAAATGGCAAGTCAGGTTGCTTATATGGTGGCAGGCGAGAGTAATACCAGTGGCAAAATATTTGAACAGACTATTTTTAATGATCAACACCCAACTTTTAACCCTATTACTGGGGAGCGCTTAGAGCCTGTTCAGTTTACTAATGAGTTTTTAGGTTTTGCAGACAATCCTGCGATTACGCCTGGTACTTCGTTACCATCTCTAAATTTAGAGCGAGTCTTCGTGCTGACAACAGACAGCACCTGCTCAGCAAGTGAAGCTGTGATCAATGGCCTTAGGGGCGCTAATATAGAAGTAATTCAAATAGGCGAAACAACTTGCGGTAAACCCTATGGTTTTTATCCAACTGATAATTGCGATACCACATACTTCAGTATTCAATTTACTGGCGTCAATAATAAAGGGTTTGGTGAGTATGCTGATGGTTTTTCACCACAAAACAGCAACGATAGTGAATTTCAACCTGTAAAAATCCCAGGCTGTGCAATTGCTGATGATTTCACTCACCAACTAGGCGATGAAAATGAAGCAATGCTCAGTGCTGCACTTAGCTATCGAGAGAATGGACGCTGTCCAGTAGCTACTTCAACAGTCAGTGAGCAAGGCTTTGCACCTGCTACTTATAACGATACGCCGCAAGTACGTGATATACGAACTTCAACCTTGCTTCAACAAAGTAAAATATTGAAGCAATAGGAGCAAATCATGAGAGTTCAATTAGCTAGCTTATTAATGCTTTTGACCTTACTAGGCTGTAGTGCTCAAAGCCAAGAGCCTACACCTAAATTGCAACATGCACGGCTTACTGAGCCGCAAAGTGAACTAATAGCGCAAGGCATCGCAAGGTTGATGCACAGCAAGCCAATTGCTGTTGCTGATGATGCTTTTATGAATACCAGTGTGCTTGTCACTGACAGTATGAATGTAATGGATGGGCAAGGTAACCTTATAATGGGCAAGCAACTGTCAATGCCAGAGCGCTTTGAGCTACTTATTAAAAACCAAATATGCTTTGTGCGCCATTTAGATAGTAAAGCGACCGAGCCTCTTCCTTTGGTGAAATGCAAACCAGTTGATTAATTCAAAGCTAAAAAGTAGATATAAAAAAAGCCCTTGCGGGCTTTTTTATAATATGTTGGTGAATATTACTTAATCTCAACACGTTGAGATCGCATAACGACTTCATCATTTAATTCAATACCGATACCTGGCTCTTCTGATACTTGGAAGAAACCATTTTTAGGTTGTGGATCTTGAATACACAATTCACGGTTCCATTTCTTAATCGCGTAGGTGTGATGTTCGTGAATTAAGAAGTTAGGAATCGCAGTTTCTAAGTGTAACGAAGCTGCAGTTGCTACAGGGCCACCACACACGTGAGCTTGAATACGCACATCAAAGATATCAGCATAATCACACACTTTCTTAGTTTCAGTGAAACCACCACACAGGCCTAAGTCTGGCTGTAGCACATCAATACTTTGATCTTCTAAGTATGGACGCACCCCCCAGCGGTTATACAAACGTTCACCACCTGCAATTGGCACCGCTACTTTGTCAGCAACTTTTGCGTGTAATGAATGATTTAAGTAATTCACAGGCTCTTCGTAATACATACAATCGAACTCTTCAGCAATTTCACCAATTTGAATTGCTGATGTTGCGCCTGGTAAACTGTGACACTCAAAAATAATGTCAACTTCGTCACCGACTGCTTCACGAATAGCCTGCATACGCGCACGATATAATTTCATTTCTGCACGAGAAATAATGTTAGTGCGATCGTAATAAGTATTGCCGTTTTTATCGTACTGGATTGGGTCAACTTTTACCGCGTCATACCCTTCAGCCATCGCCTTAAGCGCTGCTTCTGCGTATTCTTCTGGGTGAACAAGCGCTTTAAATTCGCTGTCCCAGTCAAACTGTAATTGTGATGCATAAGTACGTAGCTTATCGTTAACTTTACCACCTAATAGTTGGTAAACAGGCAAGCCTAATGCTTTACCTTTAATATCCCAAAGTGCAGTATCAATGGCGCTCATTGCTGCATACACAACAGGACCGCCACCTAAACCCCAAAAGCTTTCGCGCAGCATTCGTGACCACAGTTTTTCTGTTTGAAATGGGTCATGACCAATTAAAAAGGCATCAGCCATTTCTTTGATCATTGCCGCAGCTGCACTATGACCTAAATCATAAGCCAGACCCGCTTCACCCACACCGCTAATACCTTCATCGGTGTGAATACGCACAAAAACAGGTGTCCAAGCAGGTCTGTCTGGACAATGAATATCGAACACTTCGACGCGATTAACTTTCATGGTTACTCCTTACTGAGCAAAACTAGGATCAAGACGATAAGCTTTACGCAACATGGCTGGCCAAGCTAACTGACCACCGGTGCTGCCGCTATGCACGACATTCGCTTGATTATAAATATTATCGATAATAGGTTGTGGTACCGGGATTGCCGTTTGACCACTGGCTTGAATAGCCAATTGAATTTCACAGGCGCGCTGCAAATCATAAAAGCGCATAAAGGCATCCCCCACCGTTGGGCCAACAGTTAAGCCACCGTGATTAACCAATAACATGTGATTAGTGGTGCCTAAATCATCTTGTAGACGCTTTTTCTCATCACTGTTTACCGCTAACCCTTCGTAGCCATGATAAGACAATGATGGCAATGAGAACATTGAGTATTGGCTAAGTGGCAATAGGCCTTTTTCTTGCGTTGCAACGGCAATGGTTTCTTTTGTGTGTAAATGAATAACACAGTGAGCGTCATCACGAACTTCATGAATAGCGCTGTGAATAGTGAAACCAGCCGGATTAATTTTAAATGGCGTGTCATCAAGAATATTGCCAGCTAAATCGACCTTTACAAGGTTTGATGCCGTCACTTCATCAAAACTAAGACCAAATGCATTAACTAAATAGTGATCTGTGTCCGGTAAGCGTGCCGATAGGTGGGTATAAATTAAATCCCCCCACCGAAAGTGCTCTACTAAACGGTAACATGCAGCTAAATCAACACGAAGCTGCCATTCTTGTTCAGATACTTTATTTTTTAAATCGAGTTTTGGTAAGTCAAACATGGAAAACCTTGTATATGTGACACTGCACAAATAGATGTATAGAAGTCTAAATTACTATTAATAGATGATCAATAGGTGATACAAAAAGGCCACATCAATTGATG
>NZ_PNCZ01000109.1:0-1344 GCF_005887425.1 Pseudoalteromonas sp. S2721 | reverse complement strand
CACCTCACATTTCACTTTATGAAAAAAAGACTATGTGTTATTTAATTTGTAGTAATACGTAAGCGCGCAACTGGTCTCGCCTCTATAACCACGTGAATTGCGGCCGTAACAAGTGCAATTACACAAGCACTCCACCAAACGACATCATATGATCCTGTTAAGTCGTATAGATAACCGCCTAGCCAAACACCACTGAATGAACCAAGTTGGTGACTTAAAAATACGATACCGTAAAGTAACCCCATATGTGGCAAACCAAAAAGCTGTGCTACGAGTCCGGAAGTTGGCGGTACAGTGGCCAACCATAAAAAGCCTGTTAAGATTGAGAATAAAATTACTGATGTTTCAGTCATTGGTAAAAGCATAAATAGCGCTATAGCAATAGCTCTCAGTGCATATATAAGCGTTAATAAATTCTTTTTAGAATACTTACCAGACCAAGCCCCAGAGACCAAACAGCCGAAAATATTAAACAAGCCAATAAGAGCTAAACTTGCTACGGCAACGTTTGCGGTAAAACCTCTGTCACTTAAAAATGCTGGCATATGTACTGTAATAAACGCTAATTGAAAACCACATACAAAAAAGCCGATCACTATTAACCAGTAATGTGGATAGCTGAGTGCTTCATTCAACGCTTCTTTCACTGTTTGCTTTGCAGTGATTGGTTGTGACATTTGTTCAGGGTCTGTATTTTCTTTAAATACCCCAGCCATTAAAGCCATTAATAATGCACCACCAGCTAATAACATTAGAGCATTACTCCAGCCATAAGCTGCAATAAAATCCTGTGCAACGGGAACAAATATTAATTGCCCTGCGGAGCCAGCAGCACTCCCTAAGCCAAGTGCAAATGCTCGCTTATCCGGAGAAACCATTTTTGCCATAGCAGGTAAAACAACGCCAAACCCTGTTGCAGCAATACCCATCCCCATAAGTAAGCCTGCACCCAAATTCAAACTCAATATGGAATTTGATGAAGCTGTTACATAAAGACCACCCGCATATAAAAGCGCGCCAACAATGACTGTTTTGCATGTTCCATATTTATCAGCGAGTGCTCCTGCAAAGGGTTGTGATAAACCCCACCATAAGTTTTGTAAAGCGAGTGCGAAAGCAAAAACTTCTCTACCATAACCAAATTCATCAGAAATCGGGGCCATAAAAAAGCCCATTGATGATCTCAGGCCAAAATTTAATGATAATAAAATACAAACAAAGGCAATAGAAAAGCTCAAAAGCTTGATGGGGGCAGACATATTAGTTCCTCTGTATTCTGTTAATTAGTCTTATTCTTTAGCAACATAAACAAACGCAGTGCACATTTAGCAACATAAACAAACG
>NZ_PNCZ01000108.1:0-428 GCF_005887425.1 Pseudoalteromonas sp. S2721 | reverse complement strand
ATAACAAATAATAAACAAGGTTATGCTAAATATACCACCAATCGAGTTGTCCAGGGAGACTCAAATGTTAAATAATCAAGTTTCTCCCGCGTGTCGCTTAGCGATTGCATTTAGTGCTGCATCAACAGCTGCATTTTCTGCATCTTCTTTTGCTGCTGAAGAAAATAGCGCAGAAAAAGTTGAGCGTATTCAGGTAACAGGTTCACGCATCAAGCGTACTGACCTAGAAGGTGCATCACCTGTAATCAGCATCACATCTGCTGATATTAAAATGGAAGGTGACTTCACTGTAGCTGATGCTCTTCGTTCAAGCTCACTGAACTCATTCGGCTCATTCTCAGAGCGTTCAGGTAGCTCAGCTCAGTCTCAAGCAACAATCAACTTACGTGGTGCGGGTTCTCGCCGTACACTTGTACTATTAATCGGTC
>NZ_PNCZ01000107.1:0-288 GCF_005887425.1 Pseudoalteromonas sp. S2721 | reverse complement strand
GATGAATTACATGGTAAAGGTCAAGGGCCAGCAGCGGCTGCTCCTGAAGCTATTAGCAGTGATAGTGATGATATCACCGATGATGAATTCGACAGTTTATTAGACGAATTACATGGTGTTGGTAATTTTGGTGAAGTAAAACAAGAAAATATAGCCAAACCTGAAACAGTAAAACCTGCACAACCAACTCCTCAAGCACCAGCAGTAGATACTACAAGCAGTGACTCAGACGATGAAATTAGCGATGACGAGTTTGAGGCGTTGCTTGATGAATTACATGGTAAAGGT
>NZ_PNCZ01000106.1:0-625 GCF_005887425.1 Pseudoalteromonas sp. S2721 | reverse complement strand
CGAACATCAGATAAGCACGTTGTTGTACTCACTGACCAATTACCGCTGGCATCCACTGTCGCTGTCAGGGTGCTGCTATCACCATTGGCATCGGTGACGACCACAGTCACTTGTGCGCCTTCACCTGCATCACTGGTACCACTGATGAGCGGTGTATTGTCATTTCCTATTGCATCCACATTAACGGTGAGTGTCGGTGGTGTACCATCAAAGTCACTTGAACTGATAGTACGTACATTGCCTGCAGCATCCGATGCACTGGCTGTTATCGACGCTAGGTTCGCTAACGGCACGGTTAACCCTGTCAGCGACCAATCACCATTGGCATCGGTGGTTGCCGTATATGTCACACTGCCACCGCCTAATAAGGTTTGGGTGATGGTCACTGTGCTACCGGCGGGTAAATCTGATGTACCACTTAAGGTCACCAGTTGACCCAGTAAGAAGGTCGGCACAAAAGCAAGCTCCGGTGGAATGGTGTCGACTTCACCACTGTCACTGGCACTGCTGTTATTACCTGCTGCATCACTGATACTGGCACTGACTGTGTAGTTGCCATCGGCTAAGGCTTGCCCTGCTTCGGCGCTCCAATTGCCAGAAGCATCAGTGGAGACTGTAACGCTAT
>NZ_PNCZ01000105.1:0-653 GCF_005887425.1 Pseudoalteromonas sp. S2721 | reverse complement strand
GGGAGATAAAACAGTTGCACCGTAGTAAGACCAACCCACAGTATCTGCAGTGTATGCTTCAATATCACCGTCACCATCTAAATCGCCAATTTTAGCTTTAGTGTAATCACGTGCAGCATCGCTGATACCTTCACGTTTTTGGTAATCATATGCAAACGTGATGTTACCTTTATCGTTTGAGATACCGCCTACAACTGAAAACTCTGAAGATGTTGTACCTTCATCTTGGTCACGGTGGCCAGCACCAATATTGAAGCTTAAACCTTCGTAGTTATCTTTTAAGATAACATTAACTACACCAGCCATTGCATCAGAACCATAGATAGATGATGCACCTTCAGTCATGATGTCAATACGCTCAACTGCTGCCATTGGAATAGCATTTAAGTTTGCTGATGCGCCACCTAATGTTGGTGAGCCTGGGAAACGACGACCGTTTAATAGTACAAGTGTACGGCGAGAACCCGCACCACGTAAGTTGATTGTTGCTTGAGACTGAGCTGAGCTACCTGAACGCTCTGAGAATGAGCCGAATGAGTTCAGTGAGCTTGAACGAAGAGCATCAGCTACAGTGAAGTCACCTTCCATTTTAATATCAGCAGATGTGATGCTGATTACAGGTCATGCCACTTCTAGGTCAGTACGCTTTATGC
>NZ_PNCZ01000104.1:0-530 GCF_005887425.1 Pseudoalteromonas sp. S2721 | reverse complement strand
GGCGAAGACGGGAGTTGAACCTGTGACCCCATCATTATGAGTGATGTGCTCTAACCAACTGAGCGACTTAGCCATCGTGGCTGGGATACCAGGATTTGAACCTGGGAATGGCAGGATCAAAACCTGCTGCCTTACCGCTTGGCGATATCCCAACGCTAAACTTGAAGAGTTTTAGTTCTACTTAAGAACATGGTGCGGAAGGAGAGACTTGAACTCTCACAACCGAAGTTACTGGAACCTAAATCCAGCGCGTCTACCAATTCCGCCACTCCCGCACATAGTGTGATGCAAGTGTATAGTAATGGAACCTAAATCCAGCGTCTAATCAAGACACCAGCCAATTCCGCCACTCCCGCATCATAAGGTTTGCTAATTTAAACTCTTAGCGTGAGTTTTCTTACTCACTCTCTTGGTAGAGAAAGTGGCTGGGATACCAGGATTTGAACCTGGGAATGGCAGGATCAAAACCTGCTGCCTTACCGCTTGGCGATATCCCAACAAAGAATAATTTGATAGTTTGAGTTCTTATC
>NZ_PNCZ01000103.1:0-427 GCF_005887425.1 Pseudoalteromonas sp. S2721 | reverse complement strand
ATTTAAGCTGTATGATCTGACCCCGATAAAGTAGACACAGGGTTTAATTAATTTGTTCGTACTGCACGGGACTTTTATACCCTAGGGTGCCATGCCTTCTTACTGAGTTGTAGTATTTTTCAATATAAAAATACGTTTGTGTTGTCATTTCACTACGACTCAGTTCATTTAAATTCTTTATCCACTCCTTTTTATACTGCGCGAAAAAGCTTTCTGAGCACGCATTATCCCAGCAGTTACCTTTTCTAGACATACTCACTGTGACACCTCTATTAGTTAACCACTTCACTGTTTCCTTTGCGACATACTGAGCTCCTTGGTCTGAATGAAAGAGCAAGTTCGAACCATCAGGTTTGCGTGCAGACCATGCCTTTCTCAGTGTTTTAATAACTAACTTGGCGTTGTTTATCCGGCTTGTTACCCAGCC
>NZ_PNCZ01000102.1:0-8306 GCF_005887425.1 Pseudoalteromonas sp. S2721 | reverse complement strand
CTTTATGCGGAATGGTATTACAGCTTACAGCTTACAGCTTACAGCTTACAGCTAGTTTTAGATCTGACCTTGAATCGTCGCGACAATGCGTCTTACACCGCCATGATCTCGGTGTTCGCCTAAATAGATACCTTGCCAGGTACCAAGCATTAAACGGCCTTGGTTAATTGGAATAGTGAGTTCAGCACCTAATGTACTGCTTTTTATGTGGGCAGGCATGTCGTCATCGCCTTCATAATCATGGCGGTAATAACTTTGTCGTTCTGGCACAAAATGATTGAAGTGACTTTCCATATCCATTCTTACTGTAGGATCTGCATTTTCGTTAATAGTTAAGCTTGCAGACGTATGTTGAATGAATAGGTGTAATAAGCCGACTTTGTATTGTGTTATCTCTGGAAGTTGCCGAAGTAGCTCGTCATCAATGATGTGAAAGCCTCGTGAGCGAGGCTTCAATTGAATGGTTTTTTGCTGCCAGCTCATAGTTTATCAAAGCTAACTTCAATATTGGCGTTACCATCAGCTGAAGTGAATGGAATTAATACCTTGGCACCTTCACATTTATGAGCAATTGTATGTCCCTTACCAGACACTACAACTGGCGTTGCCATATCAAACTCATAGCCTTTTTCGCCAAGTAGATTTTTTGCGCCACCTGTTACCATGTTAGTAATTTCACCTACCATGTCGGTTACTTCTTCATTTACCGTATCAGGGCGTTCACCTAGCATTCTTTCCATAATGGTCAGAGCTAGATTTTCATCAAAGGTGATTGAAAGTGAACCTTTAGTTTGTGGGCCAACCATACCAATCAAACCTGATACATCGCCACGGGCTAGTTCGTCTTTCTTTAAACTAGGTTTACCCGGCTTTAATTCTGTTTGAGCCATAGTGCTCAATACATTTAATAATGATGATAAAAAAGGGTTGATGAACTCCACATTCATTATTTATTTTCCCTTAGGTTTCGAAATGCCGTTAATCATACTTTAAGTGTAGTGGTTGTTTCAAACACCGCACTTATTCTTTGCATTTTTCGCATTTACCATGCGCTTCGATTGTTTGTCCAGAGACAATAAATCCACTTTCTGCTGCTAAGTTATTAAGTTCATGAGAAATTACTGTTGAATGTAATTCTTTTACATAACCACAGCTATCACAAATTAATAATTGTACAGGGTGGATGTGATCAAAATGATGGCACAACATAAATGAGTTGGTGCTTTCAATTTTATGAATAAAGCCAAGTTCCGATAAGAAATCGAGCGCTCGATAAATAGTGGCTGGTTTTGCGCCTGATTCAGTTAATTTAAGTTGTTCTAATAGGTCATAAGCACCCACACCACCTTGCGCACTAGCTAATAGGCGGAATACTTTTTCACGGATGGGTGTGAAACGAGCACCACGATTATCGCATACTTGTTTTGCTTTACTGACGAGTGATTCTATATTCATCTTCTCTTATCCTTACGCTACCGTGATATACTAACATACTGTATTGTAGTTGCAGTGTTTTTATTCGCTAACACGTTTTTAGGGAGTTTGATTAATGAGTGAATTGCTAGCGGCATTCATTTTCTTTTTTGCGGTAATCGATCCAATAGGCACAGTTCCCGTTTTTATTGCTGTTACGCGCTGGGATGATGCTAAGTTCAAACGCAAAGTTGCTTTAAAGGCGGTTGGCGTTTCGGCGCTGGTTTTATTATTTTTTGTTGTTGCAGGTGAGCTACTCTTAAACGCGATTAACATTCCTCTTTCGGCGTTTCAGATTGCCGGAGGAATTGTGCTATTACTTTTTGCACTGTCGATGATATTTGGTGAAAGTAAACCTGAAACTGAGATAAAAAGCGTTCGTGATAGCACTGAAACCGCTATTTTTCCTTTGGCGATTCCTTCTATTGCCAGTCCGGGTGCCATGCTTGGTGCAGTACTAATGACCCGAAATACCGAATACACTTGGTATGAACAGCTTATAACTTCCTCAATCATGCTTTTGGTATTAGTAATTGTGTTGGTTTTACTTCTACTTGCTACGCATGTTCATAAGTTAATAGGCGATAGTGGCGCAAGTATCATTAGCCGGGTGATGGGTTTAATTCTATCGTCAGTGGCGGTGACTAATATCTTAGGTGGTATTGCTCACTATTTTGGTTTAAGTGTCGTCGCGTAGTTTAATTTAAAGTGCATTTTCAGTGATTTAAATTTTGAATAATTGCCTTCTTTTATCTAACTTTAAAGAAGGCAATATAAATTTTAAGGAACAAAGAATGCTAATCAAAAACGTTGTTTTATCTGTCTTTCTGATTTTTAGTTTAGGTGCTTGCATGGAGCCGACCTATGATAGTGGTAAGCTAAAAGTCATCGAAGTAACAGACCATGATTTTAAAATTAATGGTGAAAGCGCCGTAACTGTAATTGTTGGTCATGCCAATGTGGCAGAATATAGCTTCTCACTTCGTAAAAGTGATTTAAAGAAAGGCACGCTCCTGCAGTCTGTGTCTGACAGTAATCCAAATGTCCGTGCTGATGGTACCTTCTTTAGCGAGTATTATGTGCAATCAAAAGATCACGACACGCGAGCATCAATTGAAATTGTAGAAATAGACCCCGTTGAGAAAATCGCACGAATAGCTGTTGGTGCTAAGCTAGTTAACCTGAAAAATGAGGATTACAAAGAACTCGAAATTACTGTTTTAGAGCTTACGGGCCAAAATCTTGAACATCTTCTAAATGAAGTGAAGATGTAACCTTTCCATTTTTGCTTATTCTTCAAAGAAGTGAGATTGCAGTACACTTCTTCGTCTCTTTTCATCATCTGATCTTCGATTAAGCCATGCCGGGAGTTAGCTTCGGTGGTATAATGGCTGCAATTTTTCATTTCGGTGCATGCCTAAAGGTATGTGTCATCGCTATATTAAGCGTTAATCGTATTAGGTAATTTAAGTTGCAAGTAAATGCATTGATCTTTAAAGGGGCCATGTTATGAGCACAACGACATTAAACCGCCGTTTTTCCGTGGCACCCATGTTAGATTGGATGTGTTGTCATTATTAATCAATGATTTAGGTGTGGTGTGGGGGACTGTAGGGAGACTGGAACTCAAATCAATCCTCCAATATTTTCCATTAGTTTTTTTCGTGTGTCTTGCCACATAGTATTTACTGTAGTACTTTAAAACCTCACAAATCGAAATCGATACTTAGATACAGATTTCACTCAATAAACATTGGGTGGAGCGTCTAAGTTCGTCTCGCTCCGCCCCTAGGAGCAAATATGAACTCACAAAGACATAATCACAATTGTAACCGCAGCAAGACCTCACTTGTTGAACTTTTGTCACCTTTTGAAGATGCTTCGGAAACCATAGAGCCTGAATCGCACTCTGCATTCCAATTATTCAATTGATCCCATTGAAAGTAGTCAATTCGCTAACTCTATTGTGAGTAAACATGCGATGACTTTCTAGTATCAACCCCTTAGCAAATCAAAACACAAATTAAGAATACTAAATTAGGAAAGACTAGTGACAGATCGTTTTATAACTGTGGACTCTGCATCAGCACAAGATTTGGATGATGGATTTGTTGTCGAGCCATTAAGAAATGGGTGGCTTGTTTCTGTATACATTGCATGCCCCGGACTGATAGTCAAAAAGGGGATGATTGAGTATGAGGCTGCGGAGGCTTTAGTCGAAACAATTTATTACGGTGGAATACTTAAAAGCCCTATGTTTCCTAGAGATATGGTTGCAAACCACATATCTCTTCTTCCTGATGAGAGCAGAAAAACACTGAAAGTTCAGGTGATGGTAGATAAAAATGGGTATAGCCATCTTAATGACCTTCTTGTAGTTGATGCTAAAAGCATATTAAAGCTATCTTTCTGGCAAGTTTGCGATAACAAGTCTTTTCCAAAAGGTATTCAACACTGGCTTATTCAAAGCTTGGAATGTTCAAGAGTTCTGTACTGTAAAAGAAGGAGTGAGATCTCAGGCTTAAACGATAATAGAGCCGACAGGTCTCTCAGGAAAATGAAAGCAAGTGCCTTAGGGCACTTAGTGGTTCATGAAATTATGACAGTTACCAATAAACTTTTAACTAATTATTGCGAAGAGAATAAATTACCTATTCTTCTGTGGCATAAAAGTATCCAAGGGAATAACTGTTATGTAAGTCCAGAGTATAAGGGAGGGAGGGCTACCTTTACGAGTCCTATATGGCGCTTTAGCGACTTCATCAATAATAATGTCTTACTGTCACATCTTGGTGAAGATGTCTTGATTGAAGCACATACAAAAGAGCGTTGCGCTTTATTGACTGATAACTTACTGAAAAGGAAAAGAGACGTTAGACAAATCTATGTAGATTTAATAGCGGAGAAGCTTTTATCTGATCGCAAAGTGACAGCTAAACAACTTGTTTCGCTGTTTAAGCATAGTGACAACGAGCACTATCTTGGTAGTGCAATAAATTATCTTTTTACAAGACGGAAATTACTTCTCTCTGTGCAACTTTGGGTTGAGTTGATTACGAGTACATTATCGAAAAAATTTACTCAGGAGCAGACACAAATTCTGTACCGAAAATTAAGATTTAATAAGGCTTTAACACTACAAATTTTCAACCAATTACAGAGCTTAAATGTCGTCGAGGAAAAGGGGCAATCGAAAGAGCAAAAGCTTGATGAAGTAATGTATTTATTTAAACAAGCTACTGAGGTAAAAATTTTGAGTCCTTGATAAAACCTAGGAGCTTTAATATCAGCGTTCAGTAGGCTTGTCATAAAGTGTTTGCTGTTGTATTTTTATCACTGACAATTCGAAATCGATACTTAGATAAAGATTTCACTCATTAATATTGGGTGGGGCGTCTAGGTTCGTGTCGCTCCCCCCTAGGAGCAACAAAATGAAAATTATTCCCTTGTACAATACTTCTAATATACAACTCCTGTTTATCGGAAGGCAGGGTTAGCTTATGAGTGGTAATGGTAAGATAAATTTTATCAAAAAATCACCTAGAGTACCCATCAGTGAGTTAACGCTTAAGAAACGAAAAGATGGTGGCTTTAGAGAACATCCTTCTGTGTTTTTTAAGAGACGTTGCTTACATAAGTTTACTGATATGAGTATGCAAAACCTTGCTGATTTTTTAGATATCGAGCATGCGGTCATCGAGCTGTTTATGGAAGCTAAGTTGGCTGTTGATCCAGAGCTTGCTGAGAGGCTTAGCAAAGGCACAAACTTTGGTGCTGCAACATGGTTGGAGTTACAGCGCCAATATGATGAGTATATCAAACAGCTTTGATTGAGAGGCTACATAACTTTAACAGCAAAACAGTTCAACGTTAAGAAGGTACTAATATGAGCTCTCACAAGCTTTTAATAAAATCACTGAATTTGGCTTCAAATTATCATGCCCAGCAAAAGCGAAAATCAGATGGCTCTCCTTATATTAATCATTTAATAGAAGTGGCAGCTTTACTTATTAATATTGCTGAAATCGATGATGCCGATGTGCTCAGCGCCGCAATACTTCATGATATTTTAGAAGATACTGATGTCACTAAAGAGGAGGTATATAAAACCTGTGGTGAGCGTACTCTCAAGTTGGTAGAAGCGCTTTCTGATAATAAGGCGCTATCTTTAGAAAATAGACGGAAAGAAACGCTTAAAATGCTTCCTAATAAGCCTACTGCGGTAAAGCGAATCAAGTTAGCGGATTTATGCTCTAATGTCTCTGCAATTCCATCTGGGTGGACATTAGAGCGGCAGAGAGAATATTCCCGATGGTTAGATCAAGTTGCTGAAATTTGCAAAGAATCTAGTCAGCCTTTGTATAGTGAGTATTTGAGAAGAAGAGCTGTACATATTGCTGAATAGTGCTCTCAATTTGGCTAATCCTTACGACTAAATGGTGGCTAATTAGATAAATTTTTCGATGGGTAATCCAAAAAGTAGTAAGAGCTGATGATAAAATGCAGGTTCATGGTTATGTCGACTACAATTGAGCCATGACGTATATTGGTTATTGCATAGCATTTTTGCGAAGTACGCTATGAGCGAACTACAGACACTACTCAAGTTTGATTATGAAAATAAAAATTTAAAAACTGACGGGCACTTATGTGCCAGAAGCGGATTTTCAATGATGAACTTGAAATCATGTTGGGTAGCGCCTTTGGCTTAACCAACCTACTAAGTTCTTAGGTCTGTTGAGTGAAGAAGCTAAGCTTCTTGAAATATCGATTAATAAGGCTAACTTATCGAGTTATTGGTCTGGAAGTTTAAGCACCAGTTTACCATCACTCTTTATTTCAACTAGCTGTACTTCCAGTTTTTGATCTATTAAGTATTGAGACAATATATCCGTATTCGGTGGTAAGTGAGTACGATGGAGCAGGCCAAAATGTCCACCAACTTGAAGGAAAAGGCCGTACTCCTTTATGCCGCATATATCTGCATTATATACTCGACCAACACTTAAAACTACTTCTTCGCCTTCAATCGTCAACTCAGGGCCTGCGTATCGCAGCTGCGGCCCTTTATGAGTAAGAGAAACAATTTCAACACAAATCTGGCTACCAATAGAGTGTTTGCTAACAAGTTTAGCCCAGTTAGAGCAGCGATTCCTATGAAGCAAGCCTTGATGACCGTTTATTGCAATCAAAGCCCCGTAACTCCTGTATTCACGAACATGTCCATTATATTTTTCTCCGTTCACGAGTTGAGCGGTTTTAAAAAGTGTCACTTGAATAGAGTCTTTATCTAGATCTATAAATTGCACAAAAAAATCCCTGACTTCATTCTTAGTTATCTTTGGATTATCTGGTGAAACCAAATAATTAGAAATCAAGCCATTTTTTAACTCAATGATTTGCCCTGAGCCTTTTGAACGTATCGCACGCCCCTCAATTGGAAATCCTTGGTTAAGGCTTTGATATGCTTCTTTCCATGCAGGTAGACTTTTACGTTCAGATAATACTTGCAACCAATCTCTAATTGTCAGTGGTAAAGATTCATGCGCTATTAACTCTGCGACCAAAGGCTGAGTTTTATGCCACCAACCTTTGTTAGGACTCGCATTAATTCGCTCAGTCAGGGTCTCTGCAAACTTTATTGATGCTGAATGGTGGGGAGCTGCCACAATAAATTTTGCCGCAAGGAGTGGCCATTCAGCTCTTTCACGTGCTTTAGTTAGCCAATCTGCTGCTATTGTCAAAAAAAACTCATTTTGATGCTTTAGTTCTAGTAACCTTTCACAAACAAAACCCCATTCATTAACTCTGTAATCGTGCCCACTCAACCACCTTGTTCCACGCTGAAGCAATTCACTCAGCGGCAAGCTTTTCGGCAAGCTATTTTGATGTTCTAATAAGCTTTGCCACAAATGGGCCCACTCATCGCGTTCTTCATGTCTGTCCAACCATGCAGTTCCTTGCAAAAGCAGTTCGCTTAGCGGCATGCTATCTGGCAGGTTATTTGGATGCTTTAATACAGCTTGCAAGAGATGTGACCACCCATCGCGCTCTTCACGTCCATTTAACCATGCTGCTCCACGTTGACACAATTCGTTCAGCGATAAGCTTTCTGGAAGGGCATTTGGGTCTGCTAATAAGGCATGGCAGACATGTACCCAGCCATCGCGCTCTTCTCGCCCATTCAACCATGTTGCTCCAATTAGAAGCAATTTACTCAGCGGCAAGCTCTTAGACAGAGTTTCTCGCTGTTCAAATAATGCTGTCCAGACAAAACTCCATCCGGCGTGTTCTTCATGGCCATTCAACCATGTGAATCCATGTAGAAGCAATTCGTTCAGCGATAAACTCTCTGGCAGGACGTTTGGATGTGCTAATAAAGCTCGCCAGACACGTACCCAACCTTCGCGCTTCTCACGCCCAGTCAGCCATGTTGCCCCACTTTGAGATAATTCGCTCAGCGATAAGTCCTTTGGCAGATCATTTGGGTGTGCTAATAAGGCGTGGCAGACATGTGGCCACCCATCGCAATCTTCTCTCCCATTTAACCATGTAGCTCCAATCAGAAGTAATTCCCTCAATGGCAAGCTCTCAGGCAGGGCTTCTCGTTGTTCCAATAAGGCTGTCCAAACAAAAGTCCACCCATCGCACTTTTCTCGCCCATTTAACCATGTAGCTCCAATCAGAAGTAACTCCTTCAACGGCAAGCTCTCAGGCAGGGCTTCTCGCTGTTCCAATAAGGCTTTCCAGACAAAACTCCACCCGACGTGATCTTCACGCCCAATTAACCAAGTTATCGGCAGTACGATATTCACGTTTGCTTTTCCAAGAGA
>NZ_PNCZ01000101.1:0-515 GCF_005887425.1 Pseudoalteromonas sp. S2721 | reverse complement strand
GGTTAGAGCACCTCACTCATAATGATGGGGTCACAGGTTCAAATCCCGTCTTAGCCACCATTCTTTTTGTTGCTCAATGAAGAGTTTAAAATAACTACCAGTACTTTAAGTACGAATGATGCGGGAGTGGCGGAATTGGTAGACGCGCTGGATTTAGGTTCCAGTAACTTCGGTTGTGAGAGTTCAAGTCTCTCCTTCCGCACCATGTTCTTGATAAGAACTCAAACTATCAAATTTTTGTTGGGATATCGCCAAGCGGTAAGGCAGCAGGTTTTGATCCTGCCATTCCCAGGTTCAAATCCTGGTATCCCAGCCACGATGGCTAAGTAGCTCAGTTGGTTAGAGCACATCACTCATAATGATGGGGTCACAGGTTCAAATCCCGTCTTAGCCACCATTCTTTCTTAAGAATGGCTCTGCAGGAGTTAAAGCTGCACTCAATGAAGAGTTTAAAATAACTACCAGTACTTTTAGTACGAATGATGCGGAGTAGCGGAATTGGCCGATGTCTTGAT
>NZ_PNCZ01000100.1:0-295 GCF_005887425.1 Pseudoalteromonas sp. S2721 | reverse complement strand
ATTTATAAACGCATGGTCAGTAGTAAGACCGTATTGCAGTTGTAAGATTTAATCTTGAAAAATCGGAAGAAGCAGCTGATCCAGCACGTAAAGCCCTACATAACTGCGTCTTAGAGATTGAATCAAATGTGTATGTTGCCTTAGGTATGGCGCAGTTCAATTTACAAAACTTTGATGCCTCGATTTTAGCGTTTGCGCAAGCGGAAAACCACAAAAAGTCGCAGCGTTTATCTCAGCAATGGATCAAGTATGTGAAGCGTGAAAACGTGCACGCCGAAACCTTACGTACCGCTTT